>CAYYKZ010000376.1:0-3056 GCA_964468455.1 uncultured Leptospirales bacterium
ATGACCAGATTAAGTACAGAACTAAAATAAAGTACTGGATGAATGATGACTGGATTGAAACAACAGCCGGAAGGCTTGTTTTTAACAGTATCCTTCCTGAGGAATACCCTTTTGTAAATGATGTTGTTACAGATAAGAAAATTTCCGCAATAATAGCAGATGTATTTAAAAAGTACGGACCTAATATAACCGTAAAGATGCTTGATGATATTAAAGAAACAGGTTATATGTTTGCAACACGTTTTGCACCTACTATTTCCATGTCTGATATAATCATACCTGAAGCTAAAAAGGAAATTATAGAGCAGGAAGATAAAAAAGTCGAAAGTATTGAAAATGAATACAGAAACGGTTATATAACTGATGAAGAAAGGTATAACAGGGTAATTAACCTCTGGACAGAGGCTAATGAAAAAATTGCCAATGTAATGTTCAGCGGCTTTGAAAATGACCTGGGCGGACATAATTCTATTTACATTATGGCTGTATCCGGTGCGAGGGGTAGTAAACAGCAGATCAGACAGCTGGCAGGTATGAGGGGCCTTATGGCCAAGCCAAGCGGTGAGATTATTGAGGTTCCTATCCGTGCAAACTTTAAAGAAGGTTTAACTGTTCTTGAATATTTTATTTCTACTAACGGTGCAAGAAAGGGTCTTGCGGATACAGCTCTTAAAACAGCGGATGCCGGTTACCTTACAAGGCGTCTTGTAGACATTGCTCAGGATGTTGTTATTAACGAAATAGACTGCGGCACAACTGTTGGTATAGATATTTTTGCAATTAAAGAAGGGGATACTGTAATAGACTCTCTTGGTTCCAGGGTTCTTGGAAGAACACTCCTTTACGATCTTATCAATCCGGTAACAGGTGAAATCCTTGCAAAGGCTGATGAGATAATCGATGAGGAGATTGCTGACATTATTGATGCCATAGAGATTGACTCTATAGAGATCAGGTCAGTTTTAACATGCGAATCAAGGCATGGTGTATGTGCAAAATGTTACGGCAGAAATCTTGCATCTGCAAGACCCGTTGAAATAGGTGAATCCGTAGGAATTATTGCTGCACAGTCAATTGGTCAGCCCGGAACACAGCTTACCATGCGTACTTTCCATATCGGGGGTGTTGCTTCAACTGCTGTTGAAGAAAGTGAAATAAAACTGACCTATCCGGTGTTTATAAAAGATATTACATCTAAGATGATACATACTGAAGAGGATAAGATTATCACAGTAAGAAGGGGTTATCTTATTGTTCAGAGAATTATTTCGGATGTTGATATAAAGTCGAAGTCGGAATTTATAATTGAAGATGGTGAAAAGGTTTATGCAGGGAAGGTATTCGGAACTTCACCATCCGGTGAAGAATATAAGGCTCTTAATACCGGTCTCTTGAAAATTGACAAGAAAAAGGCGTATATTCTTGGAGATTCATATTCAATACCGATTAATGTTGGTACAGAGATTGTTGCTGAACTTGAATTTGATAAAAAGAATGGCGTTTTTGAACCTGTACAGAGACCATATGCTGCAAATGAAATTATTGCACAGTTTGATCCATGGTTTGAGCCTATCCTGACAGAAATAACAGGTAGAGTTGAATTTGTTGATGTTGAACTTAATAAAAGTTTGATAGAAGAAATTGACCTGGTTTCAGGCGTAAAAAAACGTGTAATTGTTGAGTATAAAACTGAAAAACTTCAGCCAAGGGTGAATGTTTACGGTTCAGGCCCTGATCCTACAACATATCTTCTACCTAAGGGAGCCAATCTTATGGTTCATGACGGGGATACTGTTAATGCAGGTATAGTTCTTGCTAAAATCCCGAGAGGTGCTGAAAAAACAAAGGATATTACAGGTGGTCTTCCCAGGGTTGCTGAACTTTTTGAGGCAAGAACTCCCAGGGATGCTGCAACACTTTCTGCAATTGACGGACATGTTACTATAGGTGATACTGTTAAGAATAAAAGAAAGATAATAATCACAGCTGAGGATGAAACAACCAAGGAATATTCCATACCTGTGTCAAAATTTCTGCGGGTACAGGATAAAGACTGGCTTACAAAGGGCGAAAAAATCGATGATGGCCCTGTTGATCCTCATGAAATATTAAGAATTAAAGGACCTCGTGAGCTTCAGAAATTTCTTGTAAATGAAGTTCAGGAAGTTTACAGGCTGCAGGGTGTTGCTATCAATGATAAACACATTGAAGTAATTGTAAGGCAGATGCTCAGAAAGGTCAGGGTTACTGACCAGGGTGATTCGAATTTTGTAATTGAACAGGTTGTAGATAAGTTTGATTTCATAGAAGAGAATGACAGGGTTTTATCTGAAGGCGGTAAGCCTGCATCAGCAATACCTGTGCTCATGGGTATTACAAAGGCGGCGCTTAATACTGAATCTTTTATATCAGCTGCTTCTTTCCAGGAGACAACCAGAGTTCTTACGGATGCCGCGATTAAAGGTAAAGTTGACCATCTGCGCGGATTAAAAGAGAATGTAATTATCGGGCACCTTATACCTGCGGGTACAGGGGCCAGAATTTATGATAACATTGAAGTATATCAGGAAACAGAGGGAGATCTTGACGGAGTTGCCCCCGGAGTGGAAGAAACCGGTGATGTTGAAGAAATTCCTGCAGAAGCAACAGTTGAAGTTAAAAGTGCTGAAAATGGAATTGAAAACTGATTCAATTCCAATATTTACTTGACAAAAAGTGACTCAAATTAAGGATTACAAAAGTCCGGTATAAGACACTTTTTCAAAGTAAATTTGAAGACATTATAAAATTTTAGTAAATGAAGTAAGGGGATGAAATGCCAACAATTAATCAGTTAATAAGAAAGGGGCGGGATCATAAAGTTAAAAAATCCAAGTCTCCAGCGCTAAAGGAGTGCCCTCAGAAAAGAGGAGTTTGTACAAGGGTTATGACTTTTACTCCTAAAAAACCTAACTCTGCTTTAAGAAAAGTAGCAAGGGTAAGACTTACAAACGGGATTGAAGTAACTGCCTATATACCTGGTATTGGACATAATCTTCAGGAACACTCAGCTGTAC
>CAYYKZ010000377.1:0-3056 GCA_964468455.1 uncultured Leptospirales bacterium
TTTTTACAGTTATACTTATTGTTGAGGTAAAGGAGCGTCTTATAGGAATGATTGCTGATTCGGTTTCAGATGTTGTGAGTATTCCTGTTTCAGGAATACAGAAAGATATTCAGTTTTCAGCCAAGGTTGATTCAGCTTCAATAGAAGGAATAGGCAGGATAGGTGAACAGCTGGTAGTTCTTCTGAATGTTGAAAATTTCCTTGATGCAGAAAATGTTTTCGAGTAGCGGCTTCTATGCTTAAGAGCAGAAATAACCGCACAGGAAAACCGGTAATGATAATCTACCCGGGTGAGCATTATGCTACAAATGAGGATTTTTATATAGCAACGGTTGTAGGGACCTGCCTTGCTGTATGTATTTTTGATGTAAAAGTTAAGGTAGGGGGAATGGTAAATTTCGTTGTACCCGGTACAGCAGGTACCAGGGGGCTTCTTAATGAGGATATTTCCAGAATAGGTATTCTTAATATGGAATATCTGATGGGTGATCTTGTTAAATTAGGGTGCGACAGACATTATATGAAAGCAAAGATTTTTGGAGCCGGTTATATTGAGAATTCGGCTGTTAATACTGTTGCTTTAACTGAGAGCAATATAAAATTTGTACGTGATTATTTTGATTTTGAAAAAATAGAAATCGAAAAATCCGATCTGGGGGGGCATTTGCGGAGAAAAATTTATTTTTCCCCTTTAAGCGGCGCGGTTTTCCGCAGGCATTTACGAAATAATGATGAATATTCTGAATTTATAACTCTGGAGAAAGAGTATGTTGAAAGCGAGTTTCGTAACAGGGAAAGGTCGGGTAAAATTTTCCTTTTTGATTAGGTCCTGAATTATGATCCGGGATTTTATTCTTAGTGAACATGAATTTTACAAATTCAGGGAAATAGTTTACAGGGAAGCGGGGATAAAGCTCGCAGATGTAAAGAAAATTCTTGTCCAGGCCCGTCTCATGAAACGGCTACGTTTTCTGAATCTGGACAGCTTTGAAGATTATTATAATTATCTTCTGGAAAATTTTGATGAAGAAAAAATTAATTTTATTAATTCAATAACAACTAACAAAACAGATTTTTTCCGTGAAAATGATCATTTTGAATACATGAAGTCTTATATACTCCCGGCTTTTGAAGCAAAGGGTGAGAATGAAATAAGGATATGGAGCGCCGGATGTTCTACAGGTGAGGAGCCTTATACAATAGGAATTACTCTTTTTGAATATTTTAAAGGGGAAAAGGCTCCTGTTTTTAAAATTCTTGCAACAGACATTGATACTCAGGTTCTTGAAAAAGGTTTAAATGGTGTTTATACTCAGGATCAGGTGGAAATAATAGATAAAAAAATTCTTAAAGACTATTTTTTAAAAGGAACAGGTGAAAATAAGGGATTTTTTAAAGTTAAGGATTTTCTCAAAAATATTGTTTTCTTCAGGAGGCTTAATCTTCTTGTTGATGAATACCCTATGAAGAAAAAGTTTGATGTTATTTTCTGCAGGAATGTAATAATATATTTTGATAAGGACACCCAGAGAAAATTGTTTGATAATTTTTCACGCTATTTAAAGGATGACGGTTACCTGCTTGTTGGCCATTCTGAAAACATCAGCAGTGTTACTGACAAGTTCTTTCTGGCCGGCAGAACAATTTACAAAAAGGTGGTCTAGGTGTATATAAAAAACAGAGACAAACTGGGGAAGAAAATTAACATTATTCATCCCGGTGAATATTATATAACATCTGAAGATGAATTGATAGGCACACTCCTTGGATCCTGTGTATCTGTTTGCCTCCATGACAGTGAAAACCATGTAGGCGGCATGAATCATTTTATGCTGCCTGGACGGATCAGGGCAGGAGGTTTTATGACTGATGATTATGCAAAATATGGAATTACTGCAATAAATAAAATAATTAATGGCATGCTGGAAAAGGGTGCCAAAAAAGAAAATTTAACTGCAAAGGTTTTTGGAGGGGGGAGTATTCTTAATCTTTCCGGTAGTGACGGCAGAAGAAGTATGATTCCTGCTGATAATATCCGGATTGCCAGAATACTTCTTGAGATTGAGGATATTCCTATAATCAGTACAGATGTGGGATCCAATTACACAAGAAAAATAATTTTTGATGCACACAATGGAAAAGTATATCTTCGGAAAATTATGAAAAGTGATGTTACTCAAATGGTAGTTGAGAGGGATATTAAAATTTTAAAAGTACGAGAGAATACAGATGGGACAACATGATAAAGTAAAAGTTCTTATAATAGATGATTCAGCAGTTATGAGGAAGTTTCTCAGCGATCTTCTGTCTAAATCTCCGCAAATCGAAGTAATTGGTACAGCACTTGACGCTACTTTTGCAGCAAAAAAAATCAATACACTTAATCCGGATGTTATTACTCTTGATATTGAAATGCCTGGAATTGACGGCCTTACATTCTTGCAGAAGCTTAGGATAGCCAACCCGATACCGGTTAGGATGGTAAGCTCTCTTACTTCCAAGGGAACAGCTGAAGCTATAAAGGCCCGTGAACTTGGCGCAATAGATGTAATAGCAAAGCCTCAGCTTGACAGTGCTGATAAAACAGCGGAATTTTCCAGAGAACTGGTTGATAAGGTCCTGACAGCAGGGGGGTCAAAACCTCAGATTAAACGGCGGCCTGCACCCAGATCTGATGTGGAAGTAAAGTATTCAGCAGATGTTATTTTGTCTAAAGCTGAGCGGATAAAAGGAAATAAACCGAGCCAGAAGGTTATTGCAATAGGGGCCTCCACAGGGGGTACCGAAGTTATTGATCAGATTCTCGTAGCCCTTCCTGCCGGAACACCGGGGATTGTGATAACACAGCATATGCCGGAAAAATTTACCGAAGCCTTTGCAAACAGGGTAAACAGTAAATCCAGGCTTCTTGTAAAGGAGGCGCGTAATGGCGACAGGCTGCTTACTGATATGGCTCTTATTGCCCCTGGAGGGAAGCATATGCTTCTTAAATATGACAGGAACGGCTACTGGGTTGAAATAAATGACGGCCAGCCTGTAAACAGGCACAAGCCTTC
>CAYYKZ010000378.1:0-1306 GCA_964468455.1 uncultured Leptospirales bacterium
CCTAAATCTACCCCGGGAGTACTTCTTCGCTTTGCTCAGGGCGCCCCGGAGGGGGACTTTTAAAGAATTTGTAATAAATTGAAAGAACAATAACAGAGTCTTTAAGCCCCCCTATGGGGGGTTTGGGAGGCATTTGTTAATCCTGTGATTTTTTTACCCGCACAAGATTCAAGCTCCCTTTAATTCTGTGGAAGTAGAGAGTGAAGAATTGTGCTTCGTATCCGTAATGTACTAATATTACATTTTCCCCTTCAATCTCAAATCTGAATGGGTAAAGAATCGGTTCATCCATTGTAACTTCTTTAAAGAATGAAGCTGCTGCCAGTTTTCGCTCAGTACTCTTCCCTTCAAATGATGATTCAAGTGTTACAGGGAAAACAATATCAGCAGATAGGGAGTTTCTGTTCCCGCTCTGCCATTTCCTTTTAAAGGAATCAAAAAAAGCAGTGAATGAAGGATCAATATGGGAGTCGGATGCTTTCAGTGTAAATCCGCTCTGCTCACCGGACATACTTAACCTTTTACCGGAGCTGTCAACTTTCCCGTTATACACATAATCTGTACCTGATGTGTAAAGCCCGTCCCCTTTGTGAGTAAGAACCATATCAAATTTATGCTTCCTGGTTTCCATACCCCTGGGGCCTTCACTAGTGGAAACAGTATCAATCTCAATGGTTACTTCATTTCCCTCTACTGATTTTACCCTGGCATTCCCCTTTGAATGACCAACCAGTGTTCCTGAGGAATATTCAAATGAACTGTTTTCCATAAAGAATTTGGGAGCCTTTCTTTCTGCGACAATTTTATGCATATCAGCCGGGTCACCGAGATATGGTACCCTGTTTATAGTGGATCCGGGGAGAAGTACAGCTTCAAAGGGCTTTTTGTAATCATATGCTCCGCCGTCCCTGTTTAAAAAAGGACTGTTAAAGTCTGCAAGTGAGTTAAACCTTAATGCTCTGTTGTGTTGGGGATCAATAGAATACCATCTGCCCCCTATATTTAGAGCAATTACCCAGTGTTCAACAATCCAGCTCATGTCATAATTGAACTTCGCCACAAAAAATTTATCAGAAGGTATGCCTGCTGCATAAAGAAGGGTTGCTGTAAGTTGTGACCAGGCTGTACAGTTCCCTGTGGGGATAAAGCCGTATCTGCTGTAGGTATCCGCGTATTCATCAAATGTGGGCCACCTGTTAAGTCCATGCCTTGGGCTTATTCTGCATTTTGAAAACATGTAATTGGAGGCATTGGTCACATTCTGATCACTGGTTCCCATGGAACTTTTAGTTTTTGTTCTCAGAAA
>CAYYKZ010000378.1:1406-3050 GCA_964468455.1 uncultured Leptospirales bacterium
GAAATAATAAAAATATACGATTCATTGTCAAATTCAGTTCCCAGATTAAAGTTTCCTGAAGCATCTGTTTTAACTGTTTTCTTTTTAATATATCTTTCCTTTGGAGCTGAAGGATTGTAGACCCACACTTCAATATCTGTCTGGCCTGGATTAGCTTTTATTTTCCTGCCGCTGCTGTCATAGTTAAATGCCTCAAGTGTTCCCTGAATACCGGGAACTGAAGCTTTTGGCATATATATTCTGCCCTCTGACGCGTCTTCAAAGTACCATTCCATCCAGGGGCCGTTGTGGTCTGTCCATGTGTGTATGTTTGATCCGTTTTTATGGTTTCTTCCTGCAAGGCATATTGCCCGTCCCCAGGCAGTGTATATTTTCCACTTCCCGTCACCTGTGTATTTGAACCGGAATTTCTGGTTGCTGGTATTGGATGAATTTCTGGTCCATGCTAGGATGTTTACTCCATTAGCGTTTCTTGAACCTGCCACATCAACATATCCGCCATTCCGGGAAATGATGTTGTAATATCCCCCACCTGCAGATACAAAACGGAATTGCTGGTCCTGCCCATTGTCCTTTGCCCAGGCCATAATATTTGCGCCTCTCTTGAATGAGGCGTTTCTGCCGGGCTGGTCCCAGTAGCCCGCGTTCTGGAGTCTTGCCTGCACTGATTTGATATAAAAATATCCATCCGGCGGCGTATCATAATCTGTCTGTGCCTGCGCCTGGATAAATGAGAGAGTTAATATAAAAAGTGAAATAATTGCTGTTTTTACTATTCCTGATGTTTTCATAGGTCTGGTCCGTTTGAAATTTATCAGAAATACGGAGCTGGAATTGCCCCGTATTTCATTAATTTTCTGATTTAATAATTTTTACTAATATTTGTTTACAAGTGTGTTTATGTAGCTTTTGGCTTCAGAATCCTGTTCTCTGATTTCTATATCGCGAATCTGCTTAACATACTGACCCTTTAAGAGATTCTCTGCAAAATTACTTCCCGCTTTAACGTTAGCTTCAGACACTGCTTTAAACATGCTTCTTCTTGCAGTTACGTCCTTATTGTCTTTAATCGCTTTTACTATGTTAAGAATGGCTACCCACTGATCAGAGGTATCACTTTTATCATTCAAATAAGCCTGGAGTTTGTTCCCTTCATTTTCGCTGTTGAATTGATCACCGGAAGCATAACTGAAGTATTGAGTGCCTGGATGCTTGGTAGCAATAGAATCTTGCCTTTGTATGAGTAATTCCCTCCTGAACCTGAGGTTGAAGTTGATGCAGGTATGAAGGATCTGTTTGTGGCTGTATCAAAAAATACCCACTGAACATGGGGGCTGTTCTGGTCAGGAAGAAGCACCAGCTTTGTGCCGTTTTTTGAAGAACGGCTTGCAGGTGCAACAATCATTCCGTTTTTGTAGTATATTTTCCATCTGCCATTACCCATATGTTTAAATTCAAAGTGGTCGGCCCTGGAGCGTGCTTCAATTTTACCTGTTCCGTCAATTGCATTAACTCCCCAGTGTCCTGAACGGCCAATATAGATGAAGTATCTCCCTGCGGCACTCCCCTGCGCAGCCCTGAATCTGAATAGCCTGTCTTCAGGGTCTCCCGCTTCTCTCTGCCATAATCCCATATGCTGCCATT
>CAYYKZ010000379.1:0-3044 GCA_964468455.1 uncultured Leptospirales bacterium
GTCATTTCCCAGGGGTAAGGAAAGATCAGGCTTATCGGAAAAAATTGATTCTTTTGTGACAGGACCATTTACAGGTATCCCTGTTTTTCTTTTTGCCATGTATCTTGTTTTCTGGGTTACAATAAGCATAGGCGGAGCATTTATTGATTTTTTTGATATTGCCTTTGGCGCGGTATTTGTGGATGGACTGGGAATGTTTCTTGAGTCTATTGGGACACCCGGATTTCTGACTACACTCCTTGCAGGAGGAGTAGGCGCCGGTATTCAGACAGTGGCTACTTTTGTTCCTATAATATTTACCATGTTTCTGATGCTGACTATTCTTGAAGATTCAGGGTATATGTCACGGGCTGCATTTGTAATGGACAGGCTTATGCGGTCAGTAGGGCTTCCTGGAAAGTCCTTTGTTCCCATGATTGTGGGATTCGGCTGTACAGTGCCCGCTATATCAGCAACCAGGACACTGGAGACAAGACGAGACAGGCTTATGACCATTTTTATGGCTCCCTTCATGTCCTGCGGCGCAAGGCTTCCTGTGTATGCCCTTTTTGGTGTGATTTTTTTTCAGAATAACGCGGGATTCATGGTTTTTTCTCTCTATATTGCCGGGATTGTTCTTGCAGTAGCAACGGGATTTCTTCTTAAAATCACCCTTTTAAAAGGGGAGCCATCTCATTTTATTATGGAACTTCCTCCATATAATGTTCCTAAACCCTTTACAATCTTAAAGGACACATGGACAAGGCTGAAGCTTTTTGTTTTAAAAGCAGGTAAAATTATTGTGGCAGTTGTGATTGTTCTTTCTCTACTAAATTCAGTAGGGCGTGACGGCTCATTCGGCAATGAAGATAGTGAGAATTCGGTGCTGGCGGCAATTGGGCAGACTATAAATCCGATATTTGAACCTATGGGTATTGAGGAAAATAACTGGCCTGTAAGTGTTTCAATTTTTACCGGAATTTTCGCAAAAGAGGTTATTGTAGGCACACTCAATTCCCTTTATACCCAGATGGATATGGCAGCAGCGCAGGGGGAGGGTGTTGAAGCTGCTGATGGAGATGAAGAGGATTTCTCTGTAATAGATCAAATTACGGAGGCTCTGGGGACTATTCCTGAAAATCTTTCTGGCGTGGCTGATTCTCTGCTGGATCCCCTTGGCATTGGGCTTGTTTCGGAAGATAGTGAAGCCCTTGCAGATGAGCTTGAGTTAGGTGAAGGGACATATGCGTTAATTGCGGCAAAGTTCCCCGGGGGGGCGCTTCAGGTTTATCCATTCCTTTTATTTGTATTGATATATTTCCCATGTGTGGCTGCATTCGGGGCAATTGTTCAGGAAGCAGGAATGAGAGCAGCACTGGTAATTGCCGGATATCTTACTCTACTTGGATGGATAACAGCTACACTTTTCTATCAGATAACTCTTGGCCATAGTCTGATATGGATTGCAGTACCGCTAATTCTACTGGCTGCTATTATATATGTTTTTTATATAATGGGTAAGAATAAGTTTTTAATGAACTGAAAAGCTTCAGACATCTATGTTAACAGGCAATGAATGTTACCCCCCTGAAAACAGGGGGGATTTTTTTATTTAATACTGAAACGGTTTTTGTGAGTAAATTCAGCGATGTCTCTTCTTTTCGGGCCTTCCTTTTTTAATTCAACAGGTTTTCCTACAGGAAGAATAACTGCAAGTTCATAGGGTTTTTTAATATCCAGTAATTCAGCGCATCTGTCATGATCAAGGGAACCTACAATTACTGTTCCCAGGCCCATGTCGTGAGCCTTCAGACTCATGTTCTGGACAGCTATTCCCAGGTCAAACATGAACCAGGAGTCGAATTTGGTGCGTGCTGTACCATCTTTAAATCCTGGTAAATCTGATTTCCCTGCAACAGCAATAAGGGCAGATGCGGAGAGAGAACATTTTCGCGCAGGATTGGTATCTGAATATGTTTCAGTAACCTTCTCAATAAGTTCCCTGTCCCGGATTACAATTATTTCCCAGCACTGGGTGTTTGACCATGAAGGCGCCCATTTTACTGCTTCAAGAATAGAATTTATCTCTTCATCTGTCACATAATAATCAGTAAATTTACGCACAGACCTTCGTGTTAATATTGCATCATTAAGTTCCATAATATCACTCCCTTTTAAACGATTATATGTTTATAAGTAAGATATATAACAGATTGTTTTCATAAGGAGCAAATACTTTTTTAAGTAATTATTTATTCAGGTCCAAATCTGATATTCATCAGAACTGGTTGCCGTTAGAGCATTTCAGATAAATAATAGAAAATTTTTTAGTTCAATATTATGTTGACACAAGGACTTGAGACAGTAGCATTTAATTACATGATTAAACAGGAGTAAAAATATGGCTTTTATAACATGGACAGATGATTTAAGCGTGGGTGTTGAACTTTTTGATAATGATCATAAAGAACTGATTTCAATTGCAAACAGGCTTCATGACAGTATTTCTGTGCGGGCTCAGGAGGCAGTATTAGCGTCATTGCTTAATGACCTCTTAAAATATACAATATTTCATTTCGGCCATGAAGAAGGCTACATGATTCAATATGGATACCCTGATTATGAAAAGCATAAAGTTGAGCATGAAGGCCTTGTCGGAAAAGTTGAAGATTACATTGAGCAGGTCGGGGCAGGTAAATCCTCTATTTCATTAAGCCTTATGGGATTTTTGAAGGAGTGGCTGGTGAATCATATTATGAAAAGCGACAGAGACTATATGGACTTTTTTGCTGCAAAGGGTGTTAAGTAGTAATTATCAGTTTAACAGGGACCGGATAAATGAATAGAAATTTACCGGCCCTTTTTTAATTGCAGATACTGCTTCCTCCTGAGAAGGGACTCTCCGGGAAGATTTATCAATTATTTTCTGCAGTAAGTTTTTTGCGTCTTTTACTGACAAATCAGCGGAGTCAGTGATGTTCATTTTTTCCTTTACAGTATCTGTAAGAGTCCGGTGGTATTCTGAAGGGTTAACGGTAAAAAGACTGCATCCGCTGAGAAAACCT
>CAYYKZ010000380.1:0-3023 GCA_964468455.1 uncultured Leptospirales bacterium
CATGAAAGTTGTACATGTTATAAAAAGAGTTGAAACAATAGATAATGATATTAAGGAACTCAGAAAACTTGAGAAATCTCTTTCCAGAGACAAATCCTTTTCCACCCCTATTTATATGACAATAGAAAAACAGATCAATATACTTCTTGGAGAAAGAATTAAACTTCTGGATTTAAAAATCGCAAATCCGCCCGAAAATTTTGCAAGTGATCAGGAAAACGAAGCCTCTGAACCGGAACCGGAAATGCTCCCCTCAATACCAGAACCGAAAAAAGCGGTAAAAAAAACTAAAGCTAAACCTCAATCCAGGGCCCAGAAAAAGACAGAACCGGAAATAAATATACCGGATATTGATGATATCCCAATGCTCACCCAGGATCAGATAGACGCAAAATTTGATTCAATGAAAGAAGAAAGCACCCCCGCCCGGGATAATGAGATTAAAACTGTAAAGGCAGAAGAGGAACCTGCTGAAAAATATGACGAACAGAATGATGCTGATGATACACCCACCAGCTATGATGAAAGCATTAAACTTCTTGATATTGCCCTTGAAAGGGGATCATTAAAAAATAAAACAGCGGACAGGGAAAAAAAAGTAAAATTCTTCCGTGAGAACTTCCCATCAACATAAATAACTGCTCAATTGAGCCATTTAAATATCATAATCAACTGCCAGTCTGCCCTGAATTAAAATCCCGGGCAGATAATGCACCCTTTATAAGACTTATATTTATTCCTCTACTTCCTAAAATCAGATAGAAACTCCAAGCAGCCTCTCAACTTTAAACTTTTCAAGGAAATAGGGTGTTGCTCCCCAGAGTTTTATTTCATCAGTAATAACATGAAATTTAATGCTTACTATTTCCATGTTTCTTTCTGCATGAGGCCCAAGAAGCTTAATCTTATCTTTCAGTTCAAAACCTGTGAAAGGTCCGATTTTAGAAGGCCCTTTCTGAATAATATAATAGGGCTGTTCATTGCTGCTGGTTAAAACTTCAATTGAAAGAGAATCCTTAACAAAGGAATTGATGCTGTCCATCTGGCTCATTTTTCTCGATTCATCTTTAAAGCTGTACTTGCCGAATCTATCAACATCAAGCTTGTAACATTTAATATCACCTTTAATTGTTTTATTAGAAGCTCCTCCGTTAAGAAGCTCTAAGGTATTACTACAGAACCTGTAAACAGCCTGGGCAGGATCATAGTCCATTTTCTTTTTTATAAAAGTGAAAAGATTACCATTCTCATCACAAACATAAACAGTGATATATTTAATTTTATCTTCATAAACTATCGAGAAACCGTTAGCCGTTCTTTTGGAATATATTTCGTCAAGAATTTCAAGGCTGGCATTATCCTCAGAATAAATTTTCAAATCCGGATATCTGAATGGAGCCAGTGATATACTTGAAAGAAGCTCAAAAATACTGTCAAAAGATGCGACCAAGACATCACTTTCAGTCTTGGTTATACAGACAAGATTATTATCAAAATTTGTTATAAATCTCTGGGAAACATAATCTTTGCTGTTTAAAAGAAAATCAAAGGCTGCTCTAAAAGTTTTTTCAACACGTTTATACAGTCTCTTATGCGGCTCAGGAGATACAAAAAAACAGAAATCATCAAAAGTTCTGCCGAATGCCACACCATCTTTAACTATTTTTGAAAATACAGCTATCATTTCAGGATAGGCTGAATAATTTTTTATAAAAGATTCACCCCATGTATTAATGTACAGATGGCAGAATGAATTAATTTCACTGGCTTTGCTTTCACTGAAATTCATAATAAGCATATTCTTTAATGTACGAGGTTCATTAAGAAATAATTCCTTCTTCAAATGAGTTTTTTCAGAATTAAACATTTCAAAAATATGATTCAGCAGCTCAATAACCAGGTTCTTATTTATATGATGATAACCTGATTCAAAGAAAACTCTTGAAAATGCCGGCTCATAAATCTGATTAATAGAGCACCATGCCAGAAGTTTCACCAGGTCATCTTCGCTTTTTATATTTATTTCCTTTTCATAACTTCCTGACAATCTTACTTTTTTATAAACTCTCCATCCGGAAACCTTTACCCCTCCGGCTTCAGGCTCTATATACAGGAATGGCTCATTTGGTGTATCTTTAAATGTGATAAAATTTTCTATTTTACCAGGCTCAATAGAAAAATTTGCCTTTATTATACTGCTGAGAAGTTTAAAATCTGAGGATGAAATCTTTTTCTGAAGATTAAGACTGGGCATTTCACGTGAAATTTTCTGGTATGACAGAAGCATAAATTTTTTAACACTGTTCCAGAACTGTATAATCCTGGTATAATCCCAGCTTTCAAAATCATCAAGATCCCTTATTTCATCTATTGACCAGCCCCACTCCTTAACAACCCTGAACATTGCAACAACCTTATAGGGCAGATTTTTCCTTTCTTTAAGCGCAAGGTATTTGGAGAGCTGAGGATCAATTTTCAGATAAAGATTCTGCCTTAAAATAGGAAGAAGATTTTTATCCTCAAGAACCTCCTCATAATATTTATAAACCTCATTAAACATTATCAGATATGAATCAGGGACAGAATTCCCCAGCTTCCCCCTCTGCAGTGAAGCTTTCAATTTCTGACTTAATAAAACAGTATTGCCCTCACTGAAAAGATACTTTTCCAGAATCCCTATTTTTAAAATCGACTTAAATGGATTGCCTATGGCCTTAATAAGCTGAAAAAGGGCTGCTCCTAAAAAATCCTCACGGGAAATACGGTAAAGATTCCCAATGTCCACATATTTATCTCTTCTATCTTTTTCCGGGATATGAGCAAAAAGCTTTTCATAATCGGAATCACTTACAAATCCCGGAATGACCCACCAGAAGGGGGTTTTACCTGCAATTATTATTGAACTGCGGAAAAACTCATCCTTAAGCACTCCTCCAATGGTTGATCCGAATCCCTCATCTTCATCTTCAGCAAAAATATTCATCTTCAGATTGGTAATATCATTAATAAAAATATGAACTTCC
>CAYYKZ010000381.1:0-3011 GCA_964468455.1 uncultured Leptospirales bacterium
TACAGGCCTCATTATGGGGCCCACTATAAGTGAGTTCGCGTAATCATCAAAGAAAATCAGAAGTCCCAGAACCCAGGTTATTAACTGGGCACTCCTTGGACCCTTTGCCCTTTTAGCCAGTGATTCAGCAACTGCCTTTGCACCACCCATCTTTGAAATAAGGGCAATAAGACCCCCAATTGTGAGGCACTGGAGGATAATACCCGCATTCCATGGATCAGCCATGGAGCCGAGAATTTTATCAATGATATTTAAAAATCCGTAAAAGAAGGAACCTATAAAACCTGCGCCCTGAAGTTCAAGCAGGAAGGTCCCTGAAAAAACACCAAGAAAAAGTGAAAAAATAACATTCCTTGTGATAAAGGCAAGAGCTATCGCTAAAAATGGAGGAACAAGGGTCCAGTATTTAAAATATTCCGCATTTGCAGTAACCTGGGCCTTATCAAGAGCAAATAAAGGTGAAGCTGCACATATGATAAAAAAAGCAAGAGTCAGGAGTTTTATTCTCCTTCTCACCGGTTCAGAAAGTATCACGTGAATCTCCTTGAATTTTTATTTTATAAAAATCTGCAGATGAGTACAACTGAAGCAGTATATAATACAATCAAACAAAATCAATAAAAAAACAGGTTTAATACTGAAAGATTAAACCTGCGGATTATGACTGCCCTATACATCAAAAACAACAGTAGCGGAATATGAATTACCTGAATGAGTTATTTTAAGAGCATGGAGAGATATACCTTTAACATCCACCCTGAACCCGCATCTGCTCTCTGAAATTTTTTCACCCCTTAATGTATACCTGCATAAATACTCCGAGCCCTGTAATTCAATCTCCGCTTTAACCGGCTTAAGAATCAAACCTTCCCCATCCTTATAAAACAGAATTTCATTGAGGAAATTAAAAAGAAGAAGTTCCAGATCAGGATTAGTGAGTACATCCTCGCGTAATTCCATATCCCTTATTTTTACCGGGAAATCGGTCATTTCCGATACAAGGGCAATCCCTGCTTTTACAAAAATTTCATTAAGGGAATCACCTTTAACAGAAACAGCAATGTCAGCGCATGTAATATTATCCAGGATTTCGTAATCCATAAATTACCCCTTAATATTCCCTGCTGGGATAAACCTGGCAGCAATTTTCCCCAGGCCCCCCTTTTCAGCAGCCTCAACTACCTGGTCAATATTTTTATACGCGCCCCCTGCCTCCTCAGCAAGTCCTGAATATGACGCGGTTTTAACATATATCCCCCTGTTCTCCAGATCCTTCTGAACAGTGCGGCCATGATATTTTTTCTTTGCCTCATTTCTTGACATTACCCTGCCGCTCCCATGAACAGTAGAGAAAAAGGATTCCGCACCCGATTCTGTTCCTGACATTAAATATGATCCATTCTCCATGCTCCCCCCGATAATAACCGGCTGCCCCGCACCTCTGTACCTTTCCGGAATCTCCATACTTCCCGGAGGGAGCGCCCTTGTTGCACCCTTTCTGTGGACCAGAAATTTTTTATTTACGCCCCCTCTTTTATGATCTTCCAGCTTTGCCGTGTTGTGGCACACATCATAAACAGTGTTTACATAAAGACCCTTTTTAGACCCGAAAAAATCGTGAACAACCTCCCTGACCCCGTGGAGAATAAGCTGCCTGTTTAAAAAGGCAATGTTTATGGCGCAGTTCATTGCAGCAAAATAGCGCTGCCCCTCATCTGAATAAAAGGGCGCGCATGCAAGTTCCCTGTCAGGCAGATTATAACCGAATTTTTTCTGCAGCCCGGCAAACTCACCAAGATAATCAGTGGCAACCTGATGGCCAAACCCCCTGCTTCCGCAGTGTATCATAAAAAGAATCTGCCCATCCCCTGTGATGCCGAAATCTGCCGCAGTTTTGCTGTCAAAAATATTTCTGTTTTCAGCAATTTCAATTTCAAGATAATGGTTCCCGGAACCGAGAGAACCAATCTGCCCTGCTCCCCGATCCCTTGCTTTTTTAGAAACAGCCGAAGGGTCAGCGCCTTTAACCATCCCCCTCTCCTCAATCAGTTCCATGTCACTTTTATCGCCATACCCCTTTTGAACAGCCCAGGAAACCCCCTTAGCCATAGCCTCGTCAAAATCGCTCCCTCCAAGTTTAAGCATACCGCCGGAACCGACACCGCTGGGAATCCGCTTAAACAGGGCATCAACAAAGTCCCTTATGCGTGGTTTTATTTCATCAAATGTAAGATTTGTTGCAGCCAGCCTTACCCCGCAATTGATATCAAAACCAATACCGCCGGGGGAAATAACACCCCTTTGCGGATCAATTGCCGCAACACCGCCAATGGGGAAGCCGTATCCTGAATGCCCGTCAGGCATGCACATGGCATAATCTGCAATACCGGGGAGTGTTGCCACATTTGTAATCTGTTCAAAAACAGCGTCATCCATTGTTTTTATAAGTTTATCAGAAGCATAAATCCTGGCAGGAACATTCATCCCCTTTTTATATGTAACAGGAATTTCATAAAGGTAATCGTTTATTTTAATAATCTGACTTCTATCCATTTTACCTCCTGTCCCCCCGAAGAAGGCACAAGTTATCTATTATCTATCTGAAAGTATAATTATTACCACTTTGCTTTTCCCCTTTATATTGTACCGCATATATTCTGCAAGCTCAACAATATAATGGATCTTTACCCGGTTTATTGGCCCCATACCACAGGCACTTCCTGCGGACGCCCCGAAGGGGGACTTTCCCCCTCATTTATACCCCCGGCCCCCAGCCGATTAACCGGAAGTACTGAATGAACTTAATTCCGGCTTCCCCCCTGAGGGGAATTAATAAACTTCTGTTCATATTCATATTTTATTAATGATAGAGTAGTATGAATACTTCAATAAAAATACAAAATGAGTTAAATAGCCCCTTCCGGGTGCGTCGGGTAAGGTTTCTTTAAAAACTTCTTTTTAAAAGTCCCCCTCCGGGGGATTTAGGGGGCTTTTAAGAAATCAGCTTTTTA
>CAYYKZ010000382.1:0-3007 GCA_964468455.1 uncultured Leptospirales bacterium
TGAACTTTTTAAAAAAATCTTTGTTTTCCTGTAAAACCTTAATATTTCTGCTTTTAGCAAGACCTATTATATCATTTATAATTTTCCCATGGGCAGATGATGAAACATCAAGATCCCCCCTGATATTACCATGAGCTGATTTGAGATATTCAAAAACCGGGTTGCGCCCTGTTATTACTTCTTTTTTTTCCATCGTGTACCATCTTTTGTATCTTCCAAAACAATTCCTTCACTGTCGAGCATTATCCTTATTTCATCCGACCTTGCATAATTTTTTTCTTTTTTTGCTGTTAGCCGCTCCTGGATGAGGCTTTCGATTCTCTCTTCATCCACATCTGCTGATGCATCCTCCATGAAAATAAATCCGAAAACCTTGTCCAGATTTTTAATTGCTTCAATAATTGCGGATGCGTTCTTCTCTGATATTTTTTCCTCAGATATAAGAGTATTTACAAGGTGAACAAATTCGAAGAATACCCCCATGCCTCCGGAGATGTTGAGGTCATTATCTACAGCTTCAGTAAAATCGTCATAAAGCTTTTTCACAATTGAGTTCAATTCAGGATTGTCATCGCCGCCTTTGATGTGTTTAAGCCTTAAAATCAGATTGTCAATTCTATCAAGGGCCTGATCAGACTGCTTAATCCCTTCAAGTGTAAAATTAAGCTGTTTCCGGTAATGGGCTGAAAGAAGGAGGTGACGGATTGATCTTGGTGAATTACCCATTTCAATAAGGTCTCTAAGGGTGTAAAAGTTCCCTTCAGATTTTGACATTTTGGTACCATTAACAAGAAGGTGCTCAACATGTATCCAGTATCTTACAAAAGGCTCATCATATGCAGCTTCACTCTGGGCTATTTCATTTTCATGGTGAGGGAAAACAAGGTCTACCCCGCCTGTGTGGATATCTATTGTGGTGCCGAATATTTTCCTTATCATAGCCGAACATTCTATATGCCAGCCGGGCCGCCCTTTTCCGAAGGGTGTATCCCAGCAGGGTTCGCCCTCTTTTGGCGCTTTCCATAGTGCAAAGTCACGGACATCGTTTTTCTCATATTCATCAGCGTCATATCTTGCACCGGATCTTATTTCCCTTTTATCAAGACATGAAAGTTTGCCGTAGCTGCTGAATTTTGAAATATCGAAATAGAGGGAACCTTCCCTGTTGTAGAGCATCCCTTTTTTGTCAATTTTCGTGAGAATGTTTATCATTTCATCAATAGATTCTGTTGCCTTAGGATTGTGTTCAACAGATTCAATATTAAGTGTTCTGCAGTCCTGGTAAAAGATCTCAGTGTATTTTTCAGTATATTCCTGCAGGGACACTCCTTCCTCTGATGACCTTTTTATTGTTTTGTCATCAACATCTGTAATGTTCATGGCATGGTTTACTGTAAAACCTCTGAATTTCAGGTATCTGCGAAGCAGGTCATTGAATACAAAGGCGCGGAAATTACCTATATGTGCATAGCTGTAAACTGTAGGCCCGCAAGAATACATTGTAACAGGCGGATAATCCTTAATGCTATCTTTCTGAATTCCGCCAGGTGCTAATACTTCAAGCTGTCTTGTTAGTGTGTTGTATATTTTAAGAGTCAATTCCCTTCTCCTTGATTTTAATCCCTTGTTCCTGTTGCAAGATTATAAAACAGCCTTCACGATTCAATTAAAATATTTTCCGGAGGAGAATGAATATCAAGGTGATGCTGTTTTACATGTATAGCGGAGCCTGAAGATTATAATGTCAAACATTTTTCCCGGTTCTATATGTCAGGAAATTTTATCTGGCGGGTCAAATTCACAAAAAGAGGCAATTATCCTGAATAATCCGGGGGTAAAACAATTTCTTCCACTTCCTCATAAACAGAGCTTATTTTTTTCCTTGTCTGTTCTTCTGCAGGAGCAGCAGGGGCAAGCTTTATTTTATCAATCTCATCCGGATTGGCATTGAGATAGGATAAAATAAGGTGCATCTTTTTTATATAGTCAATAAGCTCTCTAAGTTTTTTGTTTTTTCTTTCGATAATACCGGTTGACTGGGACACGTATTTTTTCAGCAGCTCTGTCTGATTTTTAAGCCTTTTCTGAAGTTCGGTCGCAGCATCGTAGAATTCCCTGTCAACCTTTTGAAAGTCAATTCTGGCAATAATTACCTCGTCCTTTTCCCTTTCCTTTTCAATGGTGTTTATAATATCATTGAGTTCTTTTGTGGAAAAAAGATCGTCAGTTGAGGTTTGTATCCATTTTTTCCCGTCATTATCTGTAAATTCAGTTAAATCGGGAATAATACTGTTTTTTATTCTTTTTTTCATATCCTTATTACTGCTGCGGAATTCTGTTTATATTTTTTCATATTTAAATATCGGTTTAAATCGCTTATAATTAAAATATAATATGTCTTTCTTTGTTATATTTTATTATAAAGCACTCCGGATTATTGATATTTTTTTCCAGTATTTATGAATATGCAGGCTGTTTGGATGAAAATATAACATAATCTTTATTAGTAAATAGTTTTTATGGTTAAAATCTAAACATACCATAGAAATAGGTTTAAATTTTTAAATGACTATAAGAAAAAATGGATTTTTTTTAAAAAAATATTTGACATTGGTCATAATTGTTGTTTATTAAAATTAAATGAACTCAGCGGCATTTTGTTTCCCAAACTGCTGCTTTTATTTTGAGTTAACATTTTTGCTTCCTCTTTAATGTCCCCCCTCGCTTGCGGGGGGATTTTTTTATTTCTGAAGCTGTAATGCGTAGATCTGCTGCTTAACAGGAGACTGTGAAATTTTATTCCTGGATTTATAATCTGTATGGACTCAGTTCTCCCCGGGTTTTACAGGAAAGTGCTAATTTTATTGACATCATGGCTGCCCGGGAAATCATATCCCTGTATCTGATTCCGGAAAAAACAGGAGACGGGCTCCCTGCGGGCTGTCAGCGCTGCAGGGGGGAAATAATCATTTATGTGGAATATTGACAGAATAGTAAGTGAATTAAA
>CAYYKZ010000383.1:0-1414 GCA_964468455.1 uncultured Leptospirales bacterium
AAAATAATGTTGAAATAATAGCTGCATTTACCAACGGCACCCGTATTGAATCTGCGATATTTCTCCCTGCAATTGCTCTTAATATGGCCAATGCTGTAATTGTGGGTAATCTCATGGGTGAAAAAAAATTTGATCATGCATACAGGGCAGGACTTATAACAATGGGTCTTGGTGTTTTGCTTATATCTGTAATAACTGTTTTAATAGTTGTGTATGCCCCGGTTATTGCATCATCTCTTTCACCAGATGATATTGTAGTGAGGGAGAGTGTCCGTTATATCAGGATAAGCATGATAAGTGAACCTTTTATGGCAATGGCCCTTATTCTTGGAGGCGCTTTAAATGGGGCAGGGGATACAAGAGGTGTTATGTTTATTGTTGTGTTAGGCTTCTGGATTGTGCGTATCCCTCTCTGCTTTATGCTTGGCATAGTTTCCGGATTCGGTGCTCCGGGAGTGTGGTGGTCAATGAATATCTCTATTTTTGTATATGCGCTCTTTATATTTAGAAGGTATAACAGGAGGAAGTGGTTTGAAATCGGCTGGTGAAAAATTAAATTTTAATCACAGGAATCTGCTTCATAACAGGCTTAAAGATATCAACGTGAAAATATCGGAATATAGTTTTGCAAATCTTTTTCTTTTCAGAAATTCTCATAATTATGAAGTTATTTATAATCAGGAGGATATTTTTATAAAAGGTATTACCTATAGCGGTGAATCCTATATTATGCCATCAAAAGTAATTGAGCAGAAGGACATGGATAAGGTTAAGTCTCTTATGGCATTGCATGGATATCTTTTCCCCATACCCGAAGAGTGGCTGCATTTATTTAATTCAGATGAATACAGTTTCAGTTATGATGAGGGTGAGTCAGATTACATTTCACTTATTGATGATATAAAGACATACAGCGGAAAAAAGCTTCACAGTAAAAAAAATTTATTAAACCAGTTTGAATCACTGTATAAGCATGAGGCTATCCCCCTTACATTAGAGAAGATAGATGATGCAAAGTATATTCTGGAGAAGTGGCAGGAATCCTCCGGAAGCATGCCTGAAAAAACAGATTATTATCCATGCAGAGAGGCACTTGATTTATATGATGAACTTCATTTGTGTGGTGGTATTTTTTATGCAGATGATAAACCGGCAGGCTTTATCCTGGGGGAAGAAATACATGATTCGGTTTTTGCACTTCATTTTGCTAAAGCTTTGTCCGGTATAAAAGGTATATATCAATACATGTATAACAGGTTTGCTCATGTTATGCCCGACGATTACTGCTGCTTTAATTTCGAACAGGATCTGGGGCTGGAATCATTAAGAAAAGCAAAGGCATCATATAAAACCAGCGAGTTAATAAAAAAATATAGGATAAAATTAAAAAAATAAATCCTTATTAAAGTATATG
>CAYYKZ010000383.1:1469-2997 GCA_964468455.1 uncultured Leptospirales bacterium
TCTATAATCTTAAGCACTTCATATGATATATTTAATTAAATCTTCGGTAAATATTTAATCACTCTGTTGAATTGTTCCTTTTTTTTTGTTAATATTATGAATATAAAAAGGAAATAAAGGGATTACGCGGCGGACGAATATATGGATTTTTACAGCAGTATAAGCAGATATTATGATGAGATATTTCCTTTGAATGCAGCTCAGGTTAATTTTATTGAAAGCTGTTTTGATCCTCCATATCATAACATTAATGTTCTTGATGCAGGTTGTGGTACAGGCGTGTTAGCTATTGAGCTGGCGGAAAAGGGATTTAATGTTCATGCAATTGATTATGAACCTCGTATGATTGACAATGCTAAAAAGAAAAAGGTTAATCTTAATTTGGCCGGTTCTCCTATATTTGATGAAGCTGATATGCGCTTTATTTCTCAAAAATTTATTCCCGGTTCATTTAATGCTGTCACTTCATTCGGGAATACCCTGGTTCACCTCCTTGATGACAATGATATTATGACTTTTTTTGAAGGAACCAGAAGAGTGCTTAAAGAAAATGGTTTTTTCCTTTTGCAGATCTTAAACTATGATTATATTCTTGATAAAAAAATTGTTATGCTCCCTGTAATAGAAAATGAAAATGTTCTCTTTGAAAGATTTTATGACTTCAGGGATAATAAATATCTGGATTTTATTACCAGACTGACAGTCAAAAATGATGGCCGGGTATACCATAATCAGATTAAACTTAATCCATTACGAAAAAGCAAAATTGAGGATTTTTTGAACAAATCAGGATTTAAAGATATTTCTTTTTTTGGAGATTTTGCCAAAGGTCCTGCAGGGGGTGAGTCACTCCCATTAATTGCTGCAGCAAAGAAATAGTGGTGATGAATTTAGTTTTAGTTATGGACAATTCCCTTTGAATAAAATATTTTAGTAAAAAATCAGTAATTAATGATTAACCTGTTGCAGTTTTAAGATAATTAATTCCCGCAGATACTACAGGTACCGGGGAAAGTGATTCAGTTTTTTTAAACTTATTTATTCAGGAGTAATCATATAAAAAATTTACAGCTCACTCCCTTTTTTTGCCGGGAATGTGCAAAAGGATGTTACTTTGGCTAAAAATAATTATGCCTATGAAAAGCGCCAGAGAGATCTGGCAAAGAAGAAAAAGAAGGAAGAAAAAAAACAGCGTAAAATCAGCAAAACTTCAGAGGATCAGGAATCTATATCCAATGAAGATAATACTGATATTGAATCAGCAGAAACAGAAGAAGTCCGGATTGATTAAAACCGGGCTTTTTTTATCCTCTATATTGATATTTTGTGAACTTTAAAATAGACCCCGTAGAAATATTTAACTAAATTGAATAGATACTAATATTATTTACTGCTTAAAAAAATATGCAGAGTAATATTTTCAAATATCCGGGAGGTTTATTTATGCTGAATTTTGCGCTTTCACAGGAGCAGGAAAAACTCAAAAAAGAAGCCAGAGAGTTCGCCCTGAAAGAGGTTCTTCCTCTGG
>CAYYKZ010000384.1:0-2984 GCA_964468455.1 uncultured Leptospirales bacterium
ATTACTACTCAAGTCAGCAGGGTGTCCATTATGACCACCCATTAATGGCTCCGGAAGAGGTTCTAGCACTTAATCCTCAGCCGGGTTTAATTATTTATCAATAAAAAACCAGTCAAGACCGGCAGCAAAGTTATCTGAAAATAAGAGCAAGCAAACCTACAAGAGCAAGCACTCCTGAAAGTACAAGGGTAGCCCTGATACGGTCAGTTTTTCTTTTCATTCTGAGAAAATTAAATATAATTCCAACCGCACTCAATGCAATAAGTAAAACAAGGAGCCCGGCAACAATATTAAGTAAAGCTGTGTCCCAGGTACCATGAATAGTCCCCATTCCCCTGCTGAAACCCTGAAACCTGGGTTTGGCCAATGAAATAAAAACAAATACCAGAAAGATAAGTATCCATGACACTCCTGATATAGTATTAATAACCTTAATAACAAAATCAGGACCTCTCCGTTTATTCTGCATCATTACCTCCAGTAATGTTTAAACCTGAATGAAATAGTAATTTATTCATCACATCTGTTTTAAACTATACAGAAAAAATTAAGCAAAATCAACTACAATTTTAATACAGGAGAAGCTTATAATCTTTTTCTGGGAATTTTAACAATAAATTCTGCAAAACTCCCCACTTCAGACTCAACATCTATTGTACCATTGTGCTTTTCAATTATCTTTTTGCATATATACAGACCCAGGCCTGAACCTTTTACACCTTCTGTTCCCTTTTGCTTCAGCCTGCCGAATTTGCTGAAAAGTTTATTTTTAATATCATCAGATGATATACCAACTCCCTCATTATAAACTGAAAATACCAGCTTACCCTTTTCATCTGAAATAATAATCTTTATTTCCGTGTTTTCCCTGCCGTATTTTATGGCATTATTAACCAGGTTTGTTACAACAATACGAAGCAGGTTTTCATCACCCTGGATTTCACCGCCGGCCCGATAATCGGTTACCAGAGACATATTTTTTGCGTTATTCAGATACTCCGGAATTGTAATAACCGGCTTCAGCACATCCTCAATAAATTCTATATTTTTTTCAAAAGACTCCAGACTATCCAGTTCCATTTTTGAAAGATCAACATAGCTGCGGATTATATCCTCCAGATACTGACAGTTCCGTATAATAGTATTCAGAATTTCCTTCTGCTTTGGTTCAAGATTCCCGAAATATCCCTTTGCAAGGGTCTGTGCTGTTGTCTGCACTACAGATACAGGACTTTTAAGCTCATGTGAAACAATAGCCATAAGGTCCAGCATATTAGCTTCTTCATCACCCTTTGCATTTAAAGCATTGTTTACAACATCCCTGAACTCCTCAGGGGTAAAAGGTTTAGGAATATAATCAAAAGCTCCTGTTTTAAGAGCCTCCCTTGCAGTTTCTGCTGTGGCAAAGCCTGTAAAAATAACTACAGTTACATCTATCTTTTTTTCTTTAATAGTTCTAAGTACATCCATGCCGCTCATACCGGGCATCATAAGGTCTGTTACTACAAGATCATAATCATCAAGATCAAGCATGGAAAGACCCTCTTCCCCGTTGGATGCTGTATCTATACTGTATCCCGAATCCCTTAGAATCCGCTGACAGCTTTTTAATACTATGTCTTCATCATCAATAATAAGCAATCGCTTCTGCTTGTTCATATCTGTTCACCGGATATTTTATATTTAATAAATTATTAAAGTTCCCAAAAACAGGCTTTATTAAAAGCGCAAAACCTGAATCTATACATTTCATATTAGTAACATATAACTCTTTTAAATCAATAAAAAAAACATTGTCAATTCCTTAACTTTTACTTCAGGTAAAATGATCAGGTACCTGAAGCGGAATTATTAAAATAGCATATAGCTTCTGTAATAATTACTTTAATATTCCGCATATAAAAAATTCTTTGAGGTATTCTCCGGGCGGGGGATACCATACCCGGAAAACATCCTCAAAGAAAATCAGATAAATCAAAATTAAAGAAAAGAGCTATTCCTGAATTATCAGACATTCTTATTAATTTTCTCAACAAGTTCATCGATATCAACAGGTTTTGTTAAAAAATCGTTTACCCCTGGAAGAAAACTTGAATCCTCATTAAGTGAAAATCTGGAATTTGTCACCTGATCAATTGCTGTAAGCATAATGATAGGGATATCCTTCACTTCCTTATACTTTGAATTCTCCCTTTTGCTTCTCACCTGGTAGACAGCTTCAAATCCTGCTGTGTCTGTTTCCATCATAACGTCAAAAACTACAAGATCCGGTTTTTCCGTAAGAAGCTTTTTAAGGCCTTCAACCGCACTATACGCCTCAACAACATCAAAATCATTTGCTTTCAGGGCCTGGGAAAGGGAAACCAGGAGATCCCTGTCATCATCTACTAATAATATTTTTTTTGCCATTGGCTATCTCCTTTTATTCCTTAAGAAGCTCATAAATAACGTTTCTTTCCTCCCAGGCCTTGTTCCTTTCATAAACATCAATAGGGAACTCCATTTGTTTCAGTTCAATGGGGGCTGCCTGCTTATCAACGATACCAAGTGCAAGGGCAACTCCGTAAATAATTGATTCCGGTCTCGGAGGACATCCTGGAATATAATAATTCACCGGCACAACACCTGCTGCTCCGCCATTTACATTATAAGTGTCAAACCAGCACCCTCCCCCTGTTGCGCATGAGCCTATACCAAACACCAGTTTTGGCGAGGGCAGAGCCTCATATGCTTTTTTAACAAGAGGCAGAGTCGGCCTTGTTACAGCTCCGGAAAGAAGCATTACATCCGCATGTCTTGGGGACGCTACAAGTTTCATACCAAATCTTTCCACATCATAATATGGAGTGAGAACATTAAGAATCTCAATATCACAGCCGTTGCATGCTCCGGTATTACAGTGGTAAAGCCATAAGGACTTTCCGAATAATTTTTTTGACAGATTTTCAAACATAATTAATCTCCTGTTTTTTCAGGTCTTTTAT
>CAYYKZ010000385.1:0-2980 GCA_964468455.1 uncultured Leptospirales bacterium
ACCCTTCCAAGATCTTCTTCTTCGATCAGTTCAACTAAAACTCTGTCACCTATTGGTTTAATAGCCACACTAGCCTCCTTATAAATCTTTATGATTTAGTAGTTTTTTACTTAAAATAATTTGTATTGTTAGCACTCGTCTTAATGAGTGCTAACAATACAAATATACAAATGGGTCTGATAATTTCAAGAAAAAATTAATAAAATGATTTTCAAATAGAAGAATTTTTAAATTTTGCTGAGAAAATCGGATTTACCGCCTTTTTTCTCTATAACTCTGCAGTCTTGAATTACCATTTCCTTGTCTACAGCTTTACACATATCATAAACTGTCAAAGCAGCAATAGATACAGCAGTAAGTGCCTCCATCTCTGCACCGGTTTTACCACTCATTCTTATCTCAGAAAATATTCTGACACCACTCATTTCTATATCCAGATCAATATCAACACCCACATAATTCAATTGAAGAGGATGACACATTGGAATAAGCCCTGAAGTCTCTTTAGCACCCATTATGCCTGCCACTCTTGCCACTTCAAGAATGTCTCCCTTGGGCATCATTTTATTTTCAATCAGATCTACTGTTTTACTGCTCATCTTTACAAAAGCTGTTGCTTTTGCAGTTCTCTCTGTTATGGGTTTGGAAGAAACATCAACCATAACAGATCTGCCCTTACTGTCATAATGAGAAAATTCAGACATATACATTACTCTCATAAAAAAAATTAAGTTTATTTAAAGAAAAATGCCCTGACATTTCAGGGCAGATAAATAAAATACATATTTAGAGACTAGAATCAGCCTCTTCTCATTTTATCAATAATATTCTTAATAAGGCCCCATATTATATATGCAGATGCCACAACAAAAATTGACCATGTCTTAAAAAAAACAAGCAGAAGAATAATCACTGTAGGCGTAATTACTCGTACAGCTAAACCTTTTTTCCATAAATCTGAAAAAAGTTTTCTATAGTCAAATTCAGAAACCATCAGATAAGCTGCAAAAAGGTACACAGCTGAATAAACATATAGAGGCATAATAAATGTTACTTCACCAAAAAACGGCTGATCAGATACCATTATTGCAGATATTGATCCTATGAGAACACCCGCTGCCGGTGACGGAAGACCTGTAAAACTCTGACCAGCGTCCTGACAGTTAAACCTTGCAAGCCTGTACACAGCACAGATAGGATACACAGATGCAATAATAATACCAGGCCCCAATATACTGAATTTCTCCGGGAACATGTACAGATATGAGTGATAAGCAAGAATTCCAGGTGCAATTCCATAGGCAACAGCATCTGCCAGGGAATCAAGCTGCATTCCAAGCTCACTTTCGACATCAAGAGCCCTTGCCACAGCTCCGTCAAACATATCAAAAATACTTGCAACAAATATTAAAACTCCGGCAATAATCAGACAATCAACATTCCCAATCCGGGGATCATATCTGGAAGAAAAAATTATCGATACAAAACCCATTACCATGTTTCCCATAGTAAAGAAGGCAGGAACTAGAGATCTCTTTTTCCCCATAATTTAACCTTTTTAACTCCAGCATTTACTTATTTGTGAACATTATAATACACGCCTATGCAGGAAACTGTCAAGACAATTTAAACTGACTTTACAAGGCCTCTTCATAGACATTAATTTATTGGCATTTTTCTTTATTATCTGTTATGGTTTTTTCACCATTCTCTATTCTGGAGGTAAGATTTTCATGAAGTGTCTCATTTGAACCGCCAATAGACTTTGAATAATTTACAAGATTAAGGGCATGTTTCAGGTCACTGAGGTTTTTTTCCTGCTTAACTATATCTGCACAATCTTCAACTTCATCAACTGAAACAGTATTATAAATACGCTCTGCTATCTTTTCATATTCAGATATCAGTTCACTTTTTATTCTTGAAAAATTTTCCCTGTAAATGATTTTATTTTCATCAACTTCTTCTATTTTCTCAGGGCCACCCTGAATTATAATTTTATAAAGTCGCTTAGACTCTTCATAATTACCGGCATTCATCTCTCTTATAAAAATATCCGCAGGATCTTCATAAACAGAAGCCACACCCATAAGTGATACAACCAGTGACATTATTATTGCCCCAAAGGCAAAACCTGTACTTATCTTTTTTTTAACTCTGAAATAAACAATAAAAACAGGTACTATAACAATAAAAACTACTTTTATTAAAATCTTTAAAAAATCATGCCAGTTTTCCATTAGAAATCGGTCCTAAGTTTATTTTTTCTTTCCCTTCTTTCCATGGCTAATTCTACAAGTTTATCAAGTAGATCCGGATAGGGAATACCTGATTCCTTCCATAGCCTGGGGTACATACTAATACTTGTAAAGCCGGGAATAGTGTTTATCTCATTAAGATAAAATGAGCTATTATCCTCATCAACAAAAAAATCAATTCTGGCCATTCCGCAGCAGTTTAAAGCTTTATAGCCTTTCAATGCAGCAAATGAAATCTCCATGGATAATTCAGAACTGATTTCAGCCGGGATAATAAGGTCAGCACCCTCAGAATCTATATATTTTGCTTCATATGAATAAAATTCATGCCTGGGACGTATTTCTCCGGGTATTGAAACCTCAGGGTCATCATTGCCAAGCACAGAAAATTCTATTTCTCTGGCTTTTATTCCCTTTTCAACCAGAACATAGTTGTCCCACAAAAAGGCTTCATCCATGGCAGCAGATAAGCTTTCAGAATTTTTAACTTTTGATATACCCACAGATGATCCCGCACTGCATGGTTTGACAAAACATGGGAACCCTGTTTCACCTGAAATTTCTTCTGCAATAGTTTTACTGTTATTAAACCATTCTGTGCTGCTGTATTTTTTCCATGGAACTACGGGTATACCCGCGTCACGCAAAAGCCTTTTGGCCACATCCTTATCCATTCCTATAGCAGAACCGGTTACATCAGCCCCCACATATGGAACCATTGC
>CAYYKZ010000386.1:0-2968 GCA_964468455.1 uncultured Leptospirales bacterium
TCAGAGGATGACTGGAGATCAATTGAAGAAACGCTGTTTTTAAGCTCAATGCCGGGAGTAAAAGCATCAATAAAAAAAGGACTCCGAACACCTCTCTCTGAATGTTCAGAGGATATTAAGTGGTAAAATACCGCCTCTTTTACACTAAACAGGCACAAAAAGACGCAAAAAAACTTAGCGCTTCAGGCTTAAAAGACAAGGCTGTTGAAATACTTGCAATATTATCACAGAATCCTTATCAGACTCCGCCCCCTTATGAAAAGCTTATTGGTGATTTATCCGGTGCATTTTCCCGCAGGATTAATATACAGCACCGCATCGTTTATCAGATAATTGAAGAAGAGAAAAGCGTCAAAATAATCAGAATGTGGACCCATTACGAGTAGAAAAAGCCCGGTTTATTCTTTCAGTTTCCCTCCCCCCTTCCTGAATCTGTACGGAAATACACGTCAATCAACAAGCATTTCTTTAATAGTACTTTTTACTTCTTTTATTGTTTCACTATTAATTTTACCGATCTTTTTAATAAGTCTTTGATTATCAATCGTTCTTATTTGATCTAATACAATCCAACCCTTTTTATTCTGAACAGTTACCTGAACCCTGGTTGGATACTTATGAGATTTAGTCGTCATTGGAGCAATTATTACTGTCTGAATATTATGATTCATTTCATCCGGGGATATGACAAGGCACGGACGAGTTTTTTTAATTTCATGACCTGCTGTTGGATCTAAATTCACAAGATATATACTATACTGTAAAATCTGCATTTCTTACCATTCCCAGTCATTTAACTCTAATGAATCATCAATAATAAGTTTATCATCTGAAGAATTTTTCATTTTTTTAAATGATTCATCCCACCCTTCACGAATTTTATGAACCGGCTTAAGGATTATTTCATCTTTTTTATCATTGATAATAAGCTCTAACTGATTTTCAATATTCATTTCCTTTAATATCTGATTTGGAATTCGTATTCCTTTTGAGTTTCCTATTTGAATTACTTTTGCAATCATAAAAACACCTCTTTATAAGTAATTACAAAGTAATAATAAATAGAATTAATTGCAATTGAAATTTTCTGAAAACCCGGGATTTAACAAAGATACTCGAACGGAATAGTTATACGGGGAACAATTTTTGGCGAAGAATTCAAGGGTTTAATTTCGCATAACATTTTGCTTACACCACGTCGCGGCCCTGGCCGCGATGTCGTGAAGCCCAAGCGACGGCCAGGGAGCGCAGCGTGTAAGCCTTGTTAAGTAATGCTGCCAACATTTACTACAAATTTTCCATCTTGAGGCACGGATGTCGAAAGCTTAAAATAAAAAACAGGGTCAGAGCCCCCGAAAAGTCCGGGGGCTCGCCTGCCATCTCAAAAAAAGTTTTGCAAAAAATCTTATATTATTCTTTCGTGAATGTGGCAGTATTTATTGTAGTAACAGTCGGAAGCTTTTCATTAGCCCGGTACCTGTTGTACTTAGTAAAATCAAGGCCGAAAGCAGAATAATCATCTGACCAGAAACTTACGTTTGTATCATAACCGTAATACAATGAACAATTACCGGCAGCAGCAGGTTTACATCAACCATACAATCCCACCATCCAAATATGCTTGATGTCATCACCGATTTTAAAATTGCCGGAAATCACCGGAATAAATTTGCCGCTTAATTTTAATATAAAATAAGAGTTCAATCCTCATGATGGCAGTTACCACACAATCATCAAAGAGGAACACAATCAATTGCGGTTTTATTAAAATTCAGAACCCTTTCTATTAAAAATCATACAAAGTGAAATTTTACAGAAAATGATTAGATCATTTAATAATTCTCTACCCCTCATTTAACAGGCCAATAATAAAATTAAAATAACTCTTCCAATTCATAAAACTTATACCGTCTGAAATCTCTGCATCGTTATTCACTGTACAAACAATCATTGCTTTACCAATACTCTCCGCTCCGGCAAGATTTATAAATTTCTTAAGAGATTCCGCATGTTTCAAAGAGGGAGTTGAAGTCTTCTTTATCTCAACAGGGTAAAGCCTGCCATTGAATTCAATAATCAGGTCAATTTCCATGCCATCATGTGAACGCCAGAAAAAGAGTTCCGCGTTTTTATTGAGTCCTGTTATCATTTTATATGTTTCTGATATAATATACCCCTCAAAAAAGGCCCCTCCTGATGCCCCGTTGAATAAAGCATCAGGAGAACCCTGCCTTGTCAGAAAGGCGGCAATTGCACTTTCGATAAAATAGAGTTTTGGGGATTTGATGAGCCTCTTACCAAGATTTTTATAATACGGTTTAAGGAGATATATGATGAATGAATTTTCAAGAATAGATATCCATCTTAATATAGTGGGTTGTGCCACGCCGCACTCTCTTGATATGGATGCCGCGTTTAATTCCTGTCCATGACATGCCGCGCAAAGGCCGATAAATGTCTGAAAAAACCTGAGATCCTTTATATTAACCAGCTGCCGTACATCCCTTTCAATATATGTATGGATATATGAAGATAGCCACATATTTCGTATTGCCGGATTAATAGCAGCTTCCGGATATGATCCGTTATAAATTATATTCTGTACCGGAAATCTTTTTCTGATATAGTATTCCTCATAACTGAATGGCAGGAGATTTAAAACAGCTATCCTTCCCGCAAGGGAATCGCTGACCTCTTTCATTACATTGAACTGCTGCGAACCTGTAAGGATCCACCTGCCGGCTTTATCACGCTTATTATCTATATCCATTTTAAGATATGAAAAAAGTGAAGGAACATACTGTATCTCATCAAGAATTGTCTCTGTTCGGCCATACTGCAGAAGGAATCCTTTCGGATCTGATACTGCAAACTCCTGCATCAGTGGATCATCGAAAGTTACATATTGCGCTTTTTTTATCTCTTCTTTAAGCAGAGTTGTTTTCCCTGACTGCCTTGGCCCTGTAAT
>CAYYKZ010000387.1:0-2953 GCA_964468455.1 uncultured Leptospirales bacterium
TTGATGTTAAAATAAAAAAAAGGAGAAGCATAAATATAACATCAATCAATGGGGTAAGATTCAGATCCAGGGTTTTCTTTTTATTCCTTCTTACAGGTTTCATCCCTAAACTCCCGCAGTGTCAGGCATGGGATCCTCTCCGCTGGCTGATACATCTGTTTCCGGAAAGCCGCTTCCACCTCTTTCAAAAAGAATATTCAGTTCAGACACCCTGGTCTCGATTCCCGATACCCTGTTATCAACAAGATTCTGGAAAAAGTGGTGAAATGCCGCTACCGGTATTGCCACAATAAGTCCGAATGCAGTGGTAAGAAGCGCCTGCCAGATCCCGCCTGCAAGCGCCGCCATATCCGCCTCCCCCCCAAGTTGTGAAATTTCCTGAAATGTGTTTATCATACCCAGCACTGTGCCGAGAAGGCCAAGGAGAGGAGCGAGCGCAGTAATTGCCGCAAGTACGGGAAGGTGCTTTTCCAGGGAACGGACCTCCCTGGTTGATGCAGCATGGACAGCCTCATTAAGTATCACCTGCGGTTTACCGCTGTTTTCGATATAAGCAGCAGTAACTTTCCCCACAGCGCTTCGGGTCTTTGAAGCCTTGTGAAAAGCCCCTGTAATATCGCCCGATTCTACAAGCTGAGTAATTTCTTCAAACATATATTTATTGCGCCGCCTGGTTTGTCTATAGTAGGCACTTCTCTCTATAGCTATGGCAAATGCGGTTATAGAAAGAAGGAGAATGGCGTACATTACCCATCCCCCCATATTCAGCAGTTCAAACATTATCTGCTCCGTTTATATATAGTTATGCCCCCGTCCCCCGGAGAGGTCTGACTCCGAAAGACATAGGAACAAATATTAAGAACAAATCATAAATCTGTCAGCTCATATTGCAAATATTATTTACATCAGCTGCCCCTGTATACCGGCATAATAGGATCTTTCCGGCATTGCATATCCGTTAACCTGCTGATAATCTTCATCTGCAGCATTTTCCACCCTGGCGTAAAGCTGAATATTGGAATTTATCCAGTATGCCAATTTCAGGTCAACTGTTGAGTAGGAATCCATTTTCTCATTGTCCCAGTCGCTGTCATATCTTTTACCCACATAATTATATACTATATTCAAATCAGCCCTTTTCATTATTATCCAGTTCAGGTTTATACTCCCCTGATGTTTCGGCCTTCTTGCCATCTCCCTTTCTGTAACTGTATTTTCAGCTTCAGTATATGTATAATTACCGGAAATACTTAAATTAAAGGGAAGATTCACAGCAGCATATAATTCATAACCTCTGGTTTCAACTTCACCTGTATTAAAAAATTTACCGTCCCAGGCCCCTGGTCCAGTCCATTCCCAATTGATCATGTCCTCATACTTATTATAAAAGTATACACCGCTTAAAACTAAAGCATTCCCGAATAATGGCTGTTCAATCCCTGCCTCATAATGGCTTCCCTCTTCAGGTTTAAGGTCTTTGTTACCGGATGTTGCATCATTCAGCTGATAAAGAGATGGAGCCTTAAATGAAGTGCCATAAGCACCTTTAATCCTTGTTTTTATTGCCGGTGCAATTATTGAAGCAGTTGTATTCCAGGTAAACTGGTTCCCGAATTCACTGTGGTTATCATAACGGAATCCTGCGGTATGATAAATCATATCAAATAATTTCAGATGATTATGGGCATAAACACTGTGAGTTACGGCATTCTCCAGATATGAGTTGGAGGTCACATAATCAGCCGCTACCCAGGCATCGTAATAATAGTTTACACTTGAACCCTGCTCATGGTAAAAATTATAACCCGCTGTTATAGTATCTATTTCACCTATCATAAAATTATGCTGCCATTCCGCCTGATTGGAAACACCCTTATACCAGGAATGCTCATTATCATTTACCGGCTGAAGGGTGTCATTATTATCCTGGTCTCTTCTTGTTGTTGAAGTCCTTCCATATTCCAGTTTATGATTCCACCAGGTAAAAATCTCCTGAGTTAATACATTATTGAAAGTAACTGTTTCGTTTTCACCATTTTTATTCAGATCATCAGATTCTGCGCCATCATCATAATCATAATCAGCAGACTGGTAATACCCGCTTAAGGTATAATTCATTTTAAATGGCAGATCAATACTAAATTTTGATGTAATTGCAGTGTTTTCAAATTCGTCATTTTCATAGTCACTGTTCTTTATAGCAGATGCACTCCCCAGATCCTTGTTTTCAGATCCGGATATACCCTCTGAATCCTGCCTGGATATACCTATGCTGTAGCTCACACCATCAGCCCCGCCTGATACTGAAAGAGACTCCCTGAATGTTTTAAATGAGCCTGCTTCAGCAGAGACTGAAACTACCGGCCTCCCCTCACCCTTTCTGGTTATAATGTTTATAACTGCCTGAGCATCGGAACCGTAAAGTGCACTTTGAGGTGTACGCACTATCTCAATACGTTCAACATTATCTGTAGTCATAAATGCCAGATTGGCCCCTCTGCTCCCGTCAATGGGGTCATTAATTCTCACGCCGTCAACCAGAACCAGAACATTGCCTGAATTGTTTCCCCGTATAAAAACTGATGCAGGCCCGCCCATTACACCGGTTCTGCTTACAGAAAGCCCGGGCACCTCCTGAAGCAGGTCAATCACCTGTTTTTTACCCTTGTTCTCAATTTCATCCGATGTAATAACAGTAACACTGCTACCGGTCTCCTTTAACGATACCTCATTTTTTGTCGCAGTTACAACTACATCCCCAAGATCAGATTCCCTCTGTGTCTCTGCAAATCCATTGGTAAAAAAGCATGCTGCAAGAAAAAGCAATGCTGATAAAAAATAAATCCTCTTCATGTAAGTCCTCCATTAAAATTTAACCGCTTTAAAACACGGCAATTTATTGACTACATAAATAAAAAATCCCCGAAACCTTAAGGTCGCGGGGATACCCTTT
>CAYYKZ010000388.1:0-2947 GCA_964468455.1 uncultured Leptospirales bacterium
AAATCTATGGAGCTGTTAAGGGAGGAAATTTCCGCTGCCTGTTTCCTGAGCTGGAGTAAAAAGTTTCTGTATTCTTCAGGAAAGTCTACGGCTGGTCTGTGCTCAAGCCCCTTGCGGATGCTTTCAACTTTTTTCATCCATTTTTTTTCTTCCGGTGCGATGTAGGCACTGGAAAACTTTTCCCAGATATACTCTACTGCCGCAGTACCGGGGTGGATCATATCTTCCGCGTAGAATCTGTAGTCCCGTAAATCATCCATGACAATTTCATAGGCTGGAAAGTATGAGGCAAATCCGAAACGCCTGGTAAGTTCATCAGCAGCAAGGTGCAGTACAGCTTTGCTTCTCTGGTTTTCAATGGCGCCGTCTCTCCAGTGGCGGACCGGGCTTACTGTAAAGATCACTTTCAAAGAGGGGTTGAAAGAGTAGAGTCTTTCCAGAAGATCCGTATAAATGTGAACAGTTGACTCTGCATTATACCTGTATCTGGTAAAATTATCTGCAGGGAGGCGGTGGCAGTTTGCTGCAATTTCCTTCCGTTTTTTATATTCATATACAAGGGATGTTCCCCAGGTGATGAACAGCGCAGAGCATTTTTTCAGATTTTCTGCTGATTCAGTTATTCCGGAATTAATTTTATCCAGGCATCTGTCCCTGTCTGTGTCAGAGAATGAGCCATGGTGGTCAAGACTTATCCATTTACCTTTATATTCAATGAGATCATCAGAAGAAAAAAATCTCTGATTTAATATTATATCAAGGGTTTTATAAACTGATACAGGATTGAAAATAATCCCGGAGGTGTTAATGTCAGTATTAAAGCCGTAATATTTCAGCTTATTTCCTATGTTTACAGTAAAGCACGATCCCTGCATCATTATGGTGCTGCTGTAGTCAAGGCGGAAGCCGGGCTCCGGAACTGTTACAGGCGTTCTGAACTCCATGGGATCAGGCGGCTTTATAGAGTAATGATTTCATATGCTGAAGAAATATATTTTTCCATTGCCGGGTGTCCGGACATTTCCCCTGCAAGAGGGTATCCCTTGGCCTCGCAGATTTTTAATGTTTTCATTTTAGCCGCACACCCTTTGCATACAGCGTCAAGGATTCCGCTGCTTATGCATTTGTTAAAAAGTTCATAAAATGGTGTTTTCGGTTTCTGGAAATCGGCTATAAGTTTTGTTGCTGATCCTTCAATTATAAGCTTAACATCATGTCCCTTCTCATGCAGATCAATTGCATTCAAAAGGGCGTGTGCAAAGCACATGAGTTCTCCATTAAAAGCGAATATGGCAATTTTTCTCATTATCGTCCCCCTCTGTTCGGATAATAATCATTACTTCCGAAGTTATTTAAATTTAATACTATTTAATCTATACAGCTTTTTCAATTACTTTTGGACTAATAATAATTTTAAAATGATTTTTTTGAAAAAAATAGTGACATGTTATGATTAATTGTATTATGCTACAGAAAAAATATAATTGATGAAGATATGATACGCCCAGAGCCAAGAGACAACCCGGAACTAACCTCATATAAATCTTTTCAGGATATATATAGTTATATTAATGCTATTCCAGCGCTTTTCTGGAGTATTGATATAATTAAAAATAAAATCGAATATATCAATAAATATGCTCTTCCTGGCCTGGGGGAAAATTCCCATTTTATAATTCAGAATCCGGAATTTGCGGAAGAAATGATTATAGAAGAGGACAGGTATATTTTTGAATCCTTTATAAGGGGTGTGAAAAACAGAAAGCCGGGACTTGCTGTATTCAGAATTAAACTTTATGACGGCACAATAAGATGGCTTAAAATTTCCGGGAGTCCCGATGTTTACAGATCCAGCCATTATGTGGGCTATGTAATGGATATCACTGAAACAGCAAATTTTATCCGTTCAATAGATAATTCTGATGCCTCAATAATTAAAAAAATTAATCTTTTTAATAACCCTGTTTTTCTGGTAGCCTTTGATGACAAGCATATTCACGCCTGCAACACAACTGCATCTGAAGTTTTTGGAATTAGAGAGGAGGGGGGTGATTCTCTTTTTTTTAATGATATTATCAAAAGTGATATAGCTCAGTATTTAAACAGTATCTATGAAGAGATTATTTTTTCAGGTCACTGGCGCGGTGAGCTCACATTCCGGACTGCTTTAGGGGAAGAGTTTATATCTGATTCCTCAATAAGGCCTCTTCATGTAAATGGGAAAAATATTCTATGGGTTTCTATTTATAATATTCCCGATGCTGATAAAAAAACAGTGGTAAAAAAGATTGAAGAAGTGCCGCAGGAGGTTGATATAAAAGGCCTTATCCGTAAAACGATTACTGCGGCTAAAAAGGGAAATATTTCAGGTATTCTTAACCTTATTCTGGAGAATCAGCCTGTTCATGGGCTTGCCAATGCTATGCTTTATTCTGACATTCATCTGGATGAAGGTATTGTATATGTCTGGGGTGCTGGTGAAGCTTTTAAGCCGCTTGCTCCTGCCTATTCACACCCTTATGAGGGGACTATTGCAGAAAATATAGTTAATTATGACCTGAATCACATAATTGTAGAAAATACATTTGAGAGTATAAAGCCTGTAGATTGGGCAATATTTATACCTCATGGAATAAAGTCCTATTTTGCGAAGCCATTCTTTACAAAGGGCAAGATTACAACTGTACTTATTTTCTGTTCAACTGAACGTGCAGTGTTCAATGAAGAGAATATTAAGTTTTATGATTCCATATACCCTGCCTTTGAAAACAGCCTGGAAGTTCTTAAAAAGAGAGGCGAGTTCCGGTAATTGGTCATACCGGAGCATGTTTTTTTTGTTGTGCTCTTTTTTTTAAATTGACTTGTCGGCTAAATAACCTTTTTAATATAATAACTCTTTTTTCAATACTGCGTCGCCTTTGGCATAGGGGAATTGAAATATTTTATT
>CAYYKZ010000389.1:0-2947 GCA_964468455.1 uncultured Leptospirales bacterium
ATTCCTCTGAAGCATTACTGTAAAAGATACTGTAATATCTGCCATTATTTAACAGGGAACATAACCACTAATATTACAGTAAAAAAGCCATATCATGGAATAATTATGGTAAAATCACAGTATTTTAGAACAATAACTTATCTTTAGTCAAACTATTTTACAAAATTTGAACATAAAGTCTGTTTTAAGTTTGTTTTTATTACTCTCATTTAATTTTTAGTCACCTGCCAATAAACCGTAATTTAAGAATATATTAACCCTATTTTTATATTTAATTCACATAAAAGCCTTCCAGTTAATCTAATAATCAAGTTTCATAATAAATGGAGGTCAAAATGTTTTCAATATCAAAAAAAATGCTCAGTGCAGCAGCAGTAATATTATTATCTCTGTCAGTAGCAGCTTCAGCTCAAAACAATGACAGAGTAGTAATCAAGGGTTCAACAACAGTACTCCCTATCACCCAGAAGGCAGCGGAAATATTCATGAAAAAAAACCGGGGAGTTTCAGTAGTTATTGAAGGTAGCGGTTCAAGCAATGGTATTAAAGCTATTCTTGAAGGTTCATGCGATATAGCCAATGCCTCCAGAGAAATGAAAGAAAAAGAGCTTGAAACTGCTAAGAAAAACAACATAGCAGTTGAAGAAATAGTAGTCGCTTATGATATGATAGTACCGGTAGTTCACCCATCTAATCCTGTTAAAAATTTAACTTCAGATCAGCTGAAAGCAATATACAAAGGTGATATTACAAACTGGAAAGAAGTAGGGGGAAAGGATTTAAGCATAGTGGTAATATCCAGAGACACCAGTTCAGGAACATTCGAAATCTGGAATGAAAAAATAATGAAAAAAGAAGATGTTTTTCCAAGAGCTCTTTTACAGGCTTCTAATGGAGCAATAGTCAATGTAGTTGCCAATAATGAAAGAGCAATAGGATATATCGGGTACGGTTATCTGAATAATAGTATAAAGGGACTCACTGTTAATGATATTGTTCCAACATTGAAAAACGGTAAAAGCGGCAAATACCCTATATCCAGAAAACTTTACATGTATGTTAACAGAAAAAACTATTCCGCCAACACAAGAAAATTTGTAAGATTTCTTTTATCAAAGGAAGGACAGAAAGCGGTAGAGGAAGCCGGATTTATTAAAAAATAATTTTAAAAACAGAATTACTGATTTCTTCAGATATTATTCCAAAGTCTTTTCATTCATCCCGTAAAATAGCGGGGGCCCTGTATCGGCGATGGGCTCCCGTTTTTTTTTAAAATATTTCAGATATTTCCATAAAAAAAAGCTGCCTTAAAAAAGGCAGCGCAACACAAAATTGTATACTTCTTACCAGAAGAATTAGTCATTGTGTCAAATATGGCATAATAAGCAGTCTCTGTCAAATTAATTTTTCCAAAATTTTCTAAAAACAGTTATTTCCCAGCAAAATCTTTATCAATTCTCCACTCACCTGAGTATATATTAAAACGGTTTTTGCGCACAAATCCCGCCAGTGTAATACCGCTTTCACGGGCCATACTTACCGCAAGGCCTGTGGGAGCCGAAACTCCTGCTATTACGGATACACCTGCTCTGACCCCTTTAACAACCATTTCGTAACTCAGTCGTGATGACAATATACAAAAATAACCCAGACCGTATTTTTCATTTAAAATCATATAACCGGTACATTTATCCAGGGCATTATGGCGCCCCACATCCTCTGCGAAAATCAGAAGTCCGCCCCCGGCATCATAAAGCGCAGCAGCGTGAGTCGCACCTGTTTTATCAAAAATTTTCTGTTGTGAAAAAAAATTATTCTGCATGGCAAAAAGCATTTCCCCGGAGAATCTCTTATCATTCATGTCGGATTGAAGTTTTTCCCTGTCACACTGAATTTGGGAATCAGGGATTACCCCGGCGGAACTTCTTATTATTCTGACCTCATCTTCAGGGGATTCCATAATGTTATCCGCTTCCACATTAACCCTGTTTTCATCAATTACTGAAACCCCTTTAATATCACAGGCAGATTCTACCAGACCGGAATTATAACACAAACCTGCTGCAAGCTCTCTATCCATTCCCGGCATTCTCATGCAGATAAACCTTCCCTTACCGTTTACCAGAACCTCAAGAGGAGCCTCAATTGCCACAAAATCACTGGTCTCCCTGAACCCTTCTTCAGCTGTGAAGACTGTAATTTTTATCTGCTTTGTTTCCATATAATCCCTCAAATAATTTAGAATGCCATTCCCCCGGATAAATCAGAAACCTAATTTTATGATAAAAAACCTTAAATAGCTTCTGAATTTATACCAATTACCGGCAGTACAAGCATTCTGTGCCAAATAAACTGACAGCCTCTATTGCCGCAGATTTCTCTGAGCAGCCCCATACACCCCGCACAAGGTAAAAACATTTATTTCTAACATGTGTCATATAAATTACTGTTATGGCAAATTAATTTTTAATTATCCATACACTTTCACATAAATACACACCCGCTAATAAAAACAGCTTCCTCAAAGGGAAGCTGTTTTTTTATGAATCACACAGGATATACACCTGCATTTTAGTCTTGATAATATTATCAGCAAACCCTGAATTTCCTTATTTCTTTATCTCCCTCAACTACATGGATAGCACAGGCTATACATGGGTCAAAAGATCTGACCACACGCGCGGCCTCAATAGGATTTTTATTATCAGAAATAGGTGTGCCAATAAGTGCTTCCTCAACAGGCCCCCTCACGCCCCTGTCATCTTTGGGACTGCAGAACCATGTTGTAGGAACAACACACTGATAATTTTCAATTGCTTTTCCTTTTATTTTTATCCAGTGGCCAAGAGCACCTCTTGGTGCTTCAACAAGGCCTTCTCCTTCACCCTCATCAGGGATTGAGTAGCTGCTTCTCGGCTTTCCCCCCTTTTCAAGATCATCAAGCCAT
>CAYYKZ010000390.1:0-2947 GCA_964468455.1 uncultured Leptospirales bacterium
TGTGTGGCAGAATATAGAAATAATGAAGATGAAAATGGAATATAGAAAATTCATACGTACTGAAAGGGAGCTTTCAGAAGAAAATGACAGAATAAGATATAATCTGGAAAGCCTGCGGAACTTCAGGCATATGAAAAGTTTCGCTGAAAAGAACGGGCTTAAGCAGATAGGGCCTGATGATGTGGTGACCATCAATATGGAAGGTAATAGCGGTAAAAAAGAAAATGAAAATTAGTGAACTTGTTGAACTTTCCGGAAATTCGATATGGGCTCTTCAGGACTTTGCCTTTGAAGACAGCAATGTCCTGTCCATTGAGTACGATTCAAGAAAGGTCTCTGCAGGTTCTGTTTTTGTAGCTGTATCTGGCCTTGAAAGTGACGGCCATGAGTTTATAAATGACGCTGTTGAAAAGGGGTGCGCAGCTCTGGTTGTTTCATCAGACAGGGCGGATGAATTCAGGAAATATGCCGAAAAGGGGATTGCCCTTCTTTTGTCAGATGATACCAGGAAATCTTTATCCAGGCTTTCTTCTGTTTTCTGCGGAAACCCTTCTGCAAAGCTGCATGTAACAGGTGTAACCGGAACTAATGGTAAAACATCAATTACCTATCTGCTTGAATCTATATTTGCTGAATGCGGTATAAAGGCCGCGGTTATGGGAACTATCAATTACAGGTGGGGAGGGCACAGTGTTGAGGCTCCAAACACCACTCCTGAATCAAGGGAAATCCAGTATATGCTTAAGCAGATGGCTGATGATGGAGTTACACATGTTGTTATGGAGGTTTCATCCCATGCTCTTGAGCTGAACAGGGTTGATGATGTTGAATTTGACATTGCTGTTTTTACAAACCTTACAGGTGATCATATAGATTTTCATAAAACTATGGATAAATATTTCGAGGCAAAGAGGAAATTATTTTATCTTCTTAATGCTTCCCCGAAATCCGGTAAAACTGCTGTTGTTAATACTGATGACAGTTACGGGAAGGTTATTGCGGCAGATTGCGTTGAAATGAATTTTAACACAGTAACTTTCGGGTTCACTGAAAATGCAGATGTCAGAATACTTGAAGATTCTGTAAAAAATAAAATTACCGGACTCTCCTATGATTTTAGTGATTCCGGAGTTAATCGCTCTTTGAATTTAAAACTCGCCGGCAAATTCCAGGCTCATAATTCTATTGCCGCGTATGCATCTGCCATTAATGCGGGGCTTTTCCCGGAAGCAGTCTGTGCCGGGCTGGAAAAACTTGAGAGTGTGCCTGGAAGGCTTCAGGTGCTTGATCCGGGGAAAGGATTTTTTATGGTTGTGGATTATGCCCATACTCCTGACGCTCTGCTGAAGCTTCTCCAGTCTGTTTCTGAAATGGAGCATAACAGAGTTCTCACAGTGTTCGGATGCGGCGGCGACAGGGACAGGACCAAGAGGCCTGTAATGGGCGGGATTGCTGCTGACAATTCCGATTTTGCCATTGTGACAAGCGATAATCCCAGGACAGAAGATCCGGAAGCAATTATTGAAGAGATTATTGCAGGAATAAAAAAAGAAAATTACATGGCCGAATCTGACAGGGAAAAGGCTATAGAAAAGGCTGTGAACATGGCAGAGGCTGATGATATAATTGTTATAGCTGGCAAGGGGCATGAGGATTACCAGATTATCGGTAAAACCAAGCGTCACTTTGATGACAGAGAGGTTGCACTTAAATACGCATATCTGAGAGAGTTAAATTGAAAGGGTATTTTAAATCAACTGCAGCAGAAATAGCAGGCATAACAGGGGGAATCCTTTCTGCAGGTAAGGGTGATGCTGCTGTTGAAACTGTTACAACCGATTCCAGGGAACTGGACAGGGATAATCTTTTTATACCTGTTGCAGGTGAAAAATTTGACGGCCATGATTTTCTTGAGGAGTTGATCCGCAGCAGAAAAATTAATTGTGCCCTCACTGAAAAGGAAGGACTGGAAAAAACAGCAGAACAAAATGGGGTAGCACTTATTCTATGTGAAAATACCCTCTATGCTCTTGGGGAAATAGGCGGGTTTCACCGCGATTCCATGTCGCCTTTAATGGTGGGGATTACAGGAACTAACGGGAAAACAACTACAAAGGAACTTGTTCATGCTGTTTTATCTTCAAAATATAAGACACACAGAAATCATAAAAATTATAATAATGAAATAGGTGTTCCCTTTACTCTGCTTAATCTTGATAAGAGCCATGAAGCTGCAGTGATTGAGATGGGAATGAATCACAAAGGGGAGATTGAGCGTTTGTCAAAAATGGTTAAACCTGATATCGGTATAATTACCAGCATTGGCGCGGGTCATCTGGAATTTCTGGAATCAGTGGAGGGTGTGGCATACGCGAAAGCGGAAATTATAAAAGGGATGCAAGAGGGTTCCACTCTTATTATGAACAGGGAAACCGAATGTTTTCATATAGTTGCCGCTCTTTGTAAAGATGCGGGAATAAAACTGGTTACCTTTGGGATGAATTCTAATGCGGATATTTATCCGGAAATCTACATTCCAGGAATAAACAGCCTGGAAGTGGTTTATAAAGGGATAAAAGTAACAGCACCCCTTTACGGCAGGCATAATGCCTTTAATTTAATGGCTGCAATTGCCCTTGGGGAAATTGCGGGGATATCTCCTGAGGAGTATGCATCTGCCCTGACCGGTTTTGAGAATGTGGGCGGCAGAAGCGATGTTATTGATAAGGGGTATTATATAATTGATGACACTTATAATTCCAATCCCCTTTCGTCACTTTTTGCAGTTGATTCAGTATGTGAAGTGTTTCCCGAAAACAGGAAAATTGCAGTTCTTTCCGATATGAAGGAACTGGGGGAATCCTCAGGTCTTTATCATGTGAAGATTGGTGAAATAACCGCATCCCGCAAATTTGATGTTATTATCCTTTTAGAAAAATACCGTTTA
>CAYYKZ010000391.1:0-2925 GCA_964468455.1 uncultured Leptospirales bacterium
TCACCGCAGTCATATCATCTTTCTGATTTTCATGATTGCCGATAAATTCATAAAGCGAATCAAAAATATTATTTACAATAAGTTGCGGCGGGAGATCCTTCATTTCAATAAGCTTTTGCTCAAGCCGGGATTCACCATATTGATTTTTTTCAGTTTCATGGTCAAATGCTTCTGTTATACCGTCAGTATAAAACAGTATTTTATCACCCTGGCGTACTTCAAATAAACATTCAGGTGTATAATAATAATCATCTTCACCTGTTAAATGCTTAATATCACTTCCCAGGAGATACCCTTTTTCCGGTTTCCAGCCTTCAAATTCATTATTAAGATTAAAAATAACTGCGTTACCCCCCTCTCTCCGTAAAACAATAGGGAAAAGCATACTCCGGTTAAAAAATCTTAATTTTATTTTTCCAGCGTTTTCCTGAAGAAAAACAAAATTTATAGATGCAAAATCGCTTGAATTGGAATGATCCATTATATCTGTAAATTTAGCTGAAATACTCTTAACAAGATAGGGGTAGTCAATTATCCCGGTCCTTTCATGTATGCTCTGCATTTCCTTTACAGCAAGAATTATTGCAGATCGCAGCCTAATCAGTGTGGTATAGGCAGGAAGTCCGTGTCCGCTGATATCGGAAAAAACGAACATGAAATGCCTGTCTGCGAGTTTAAAAAGATCAAAGTAGTCCCCTGAAAGGAGTGACCCATATGCGCGCTGGAATCCTATTCCCAGGAGAATATTTCTGGGGCTGAAACTGCGGAAAAGGTCGCGTATAAGGACTTTATCCTTTTCCCTGACATGGTCTGCCTCCTGTTTTATAATGTGAAATTTCAGGGACATCTCTTTGATGTCATCCCTGTCCAGGGAGTAGTTATTTATACTATTGTTCAACTTTTTTGCTCCTGCAGTAACTGATAAGATTTGCTGTTGATGAATCGTGCACCGCAGGCTCAGATTCGTTTTCAAGTTCCCGCAGGATTCTACCTGCCAGGACCTTCCCAAGTTCAACTCCCCACTGATCAAAGGAATAGATATCCCAGATTATTCCCTGCACAAATATTTTATGTTCATATATAGCAATTATTTTCCCCAGTATTTCAGGGTTAAGCTGAGGCGCAATAAGCACATTTGACGGCCTGTTTCCCTCAAATGTTTTATATGCCACCATTTTCTCTTCTACACCCTCACTTCTTACCTCATCTGAGGTTTTACCGAAGGAGAAGGCCTCTGCCTGGGCTAACATGTTTGCCATAAGCTTATTGTGATGATCCATGCTCCCTTTTAAAGGATTGGCGAAACCTATAAAATCAGCAGGAATTATTACAGTTCCCTGATGCATCAGCTGGTAAAAGGCATGCTGACCATTTGTACCGGGCTCACCCCATATTACAGGACCTGTATGATAATCGACCCTTACCCCTCCCCTGGTAATATTTTTACCGTTAGACTCCATATCCCCCTGCTGGAGGTATGCAGGAAAACGATGAAGATACTGCTCATAGGGTAAAATTGCATAAGAATGATATCCCAAAAAATTATTATACCAGATCCCAAGAAGAGCCATTATAACCGGAATATTTTCCTCAAATGCCTTATTGCGGAAATGCTTGTCCATGGCATGAAAACCATCAAGCAGATCCATAAAACAATCATAACCTATTGAAATCATTATAGAAAGGCCTATCGCTGATGTAAGTGAATAACGGCCCCCTACCCAGTCCCAGAACTGAAACATATTGTTCTGATCAATTCCAAATTTAACGACAGCATCGCTGTTTGTAGAAAGAGCAAGAAAATGTTTTGCAACTGCAGAATCATCACCTGCGGCATTAAGCAGCCATTTTTTTGCGGTTTCTGCATTAGTCATTGTTTCCATAGTTGTAAATGTCTTGGATGCAACTATAAAAAGAGTCTCCTCCGGATTAAGTCCAGAGAGAGCCTCTGCCATATGAGTACCGTCAACATTTGAAACAAAACGCAAGGTAAGTTCAGAATGTGAAAAGGCCTTAAGAGCCTCGCAAACCATTACAGGGCCTAAATCGGACCCTCAAATACCTATATTAATAATATTTTTTATTATTTTACCGGAAAAACCCTGCCATTCCAATGAACGGATTTTTTCAGAAACTATTTTCATCTTTTCAAGCTCAATACGTACGTCTTTCAAAATATCCCTGCCTTCATAAAAAAAAGAGGAATCGCTTGTGTTTCTTAAAACCGTGTGCAATACGGCCCTGTCTTCTGTTTCATTGATTTTTTCACCGGTAAACATACGCTCAATTTCATCTTTAAGACCGCATTTTTCAGCGAGTCTGAAGAGAAGTATCATAGTTTCTTCTGTAACCCGGTTTTTAGAATAATCAAAGTATATAGATTCATCTTCAACTTTAAAAATATTCCCTCGATCGGGATTTTTTTCAAAAAGAGTCCTTAAATGAATATCTTTTATTTGAGAATAATGAGAGGAAAGATCTTTCCACTCCTGCATAGCAGTTAATGCAGACCGGTTCTTCATAATACACCTGAACATATAGTAAATTTATAAATTAGCTTCAAAAATTAAGTTTAAAATTGTAACCCAGCAAAATAAGAAGTCAAGAGTAAAAAAAGAATAATAATAAAATCCGAAAGTACTACACTGATATCCTGAAAACTGGTAACCATTCCCAAAAAAACCAGAAGGATCCTGCACGACCGTCCGGAGGGGGCGGCCTCTCCGCAGACGCGCGGGCAACTGGTCTACCTGCCCGGCGAAGGGCTGGAGGTTTCGATGACCTGCCGCGAAGCAAACCCGCGCGCGATCTATCACAACCCCAACGATCCCGTCCACACCGATAGCTGCATGGAAGCGTTTCTCGATTGTTTTCCCGAGTTGCCGCAATACGGCTATATTGGTCTCGAGATGAACGCAAACGGCG
>CAYYKZ010000392.1:0-2914 GCA_964468455.1 uncultured Leptospirales bacterium
TCCTCTGCGGCTGAATTCTCCTGTGAAAGTATCTGCAAGGTAAGAAGGCCTTTAATTGTATTCATATTATTTTTTATTCGATGATGAACCTCACGCAGAAGAAGCTCTTTTTCATCCAGAAGATCCCTTATTCTTTCTTCAGATCTTTTCCTTTCATTGTTGTTTCTCAGAAGAAAAATAGTAAACAGAGACACCATAATAAGAATGGTTATAATACTTAATATAATCGTTCTGGTTCTGCTCTTTAGCGCCTTTTCAGATTTAAGCTTTTCAGTAATATCATTTATTACACCAAAGAGAAAAACCCGTCCATCTATTTCCACAGGATAGATATCAACTTCAATATCTTTTATGCTTCCATTGGCTATCACATGCTTTGTCACATAATGATTCTTCCTTAACCTGGTTGCATTGATTGAAGCCTCACGAATTTCGGCAGGAGAAAGTATGCTTAGTTCTGCAATTTTCTTATCAATCAGTTTAGGGTAACCGTAAAAATTGTGAGCTGCCCTGTTTGCCTCAACTATAACTCCTGTTTCAAAGTCTACAATCATCATTATACTGCCGTGGTTTTCAAACAAGTTATAGGTAAAAAAACCTTTTTTCTTTATTTCTTTCCAGTCAGCTATTATTGTGCTTTCCGACTTATTCAGAATAATGGAATGTGGAGGGAGTAATTTCTGATTAATATTATATTGATGGAGAAGTACATCATCAAAGATATACCTATTGGGGCTTTTCATTATTACAGGTATATTATCCGCCTTTTCACCATTAATGATTTTCAGAGCTGATTCAGCTGCCATTCCCCCCTGAGAATAGCCGTGAACAACCTTTCCGCCAACAGCACCAATTGGAATTAAAAAATCCCAGCACCCGAAAATTGCGGCATCTGTAGAACTGCGTATTAAATCAAGACTCTCCTTAACTGTAAACTCATCACCTTCAGGTGTTTTGAGATATCCCAGATAAAGAATTACATCATCCCTGCTAAACTGCTTCAGCTGGTCTTCAAGTGCACCCGGTTCCAGAGCAGATAGATAAACCAGTTTTACCTTATCTTCAAATAAATGATCATACTGCTTAAAAAGCTTTAAATTCTTCCTCATGGTTATATTTGAACCTGAAACAATTCCCATCTTCGCGGCACTGCTTCTCATTTTAAGTGCAATATCAGCGGTTTCCTTTACTGAAATCGATTCATTTATCCCTGTAATATTTTCATGCCCTGAAATTTTCTCCCTTGTAAAATTATTAATACCGCAGAAAACAACCGGTATGTTTTTAAAAAGATTTTCCCTGTTTTTAAGAATAAAATTAAAGGCAGGATCATCAGTAACTATTATTACATCCAGCTTCATTTTATCTGAATAACGTATCCGGTAGAGTTCCTCCAGGGCTTTTAAGGATTCCTCAGAGGGGTTTCTTATTAAATCCATATATTCAACGTATATTTCAAAATTCCCGGAACTTTTGACTGTATCCTGTACACCTTTATTTATAGATTCAGTCCAGATATAATTTGAATGGTAGGAATGGAGTATAAGAATTTTTCCTGAATTATTCTGTTGTGAAAATCCCTGAAGGGGAAATAAAAAAAATATTATTAAGCTTATTTTACACGCGTTTTTAAATACCATTTTTTCTCCATTACGTGCAATATACGGCTGTGCAAACAGGCAGATATACTCCGTATCATATTGGCTGTATTTTTTACAATAACTTAATGACAAAAATTAACAAAGGTAAATTTAATAAAAAAAAGAATCATTTTGACTTATTCTTATTACCATCCCGTATCAGTGTCATGGTATATGATCCTGATGCACTCATTTCGAAATCTCCGGTAAAAACACTCCCTTTTATATCAATCCCCTGTTTACTGAATTCCTCCTGCATATATTTTTCAGCATAATTCTGTATAAAGGATGTGACCCCGTCAGCTCCCGACATCTTAGTCAGAGACATATGCGGATTAGTTATATACTGAACTGATTCAAGCACAGTGAGCAGGATCTTCGCCCCCTTATTCCTCTCAGCTCCTGCTATGACCATTGATTCACCCTTGGTAAACAGGGTTTTAAACTTCACTTCCGGATGTGAATATGCCGTGCAGTAGTAATCCACATTGGCAAAACTGCTTGCCATTGCGGAGTCGGCATTACTGGATAATTTTATAGAGTAAAAAAAAGGTTTTGTTTTGTATTTCCTGGACTTATATGTTATTTCAACAGTTTCATCAATAAATTTTGTATTAGGCTCAGCGGGTATTTCCCAACTCTCATTGTAATTTCCGTATTGTATAACATTACCCTGCCTGTCAATAACTGCGGGGAAAGGGTGCCCCCCATAAGTTGTTGTGATATTAATAATATTCCCTTTAACAGCTATGACCTCCGCAACAACCTGGTATGAACGGCCGGATCCTTCAACCAGATACACGGCGTAATCTCCAGGTACAGGATTATCATGAATAAGAATTTTATCCGGTGCTGTTCTCTTCGGAGGTTGATATACAGGAACTATTCCTCCAAAACATGATGAATTAATAATTACTACTGAAGTAATTAACAAATACAGAATAAAAGATAACGACTTGAGAGTGTATCCTGGAACAAACTTTTTTTTCATAAATTAACTCCCGTAGAAATTATTAATTACATCCATTTAGATAATAAATCAACAGCATTTATGCATTGGGAAAAAATTATTCCCACTTAAAATTACTATTGTGAAAGATATACCTACTCTTTTATTATAAAAATTTATCCCCTGGTCAGCTGTATTTATCACGGCATAAAGGACGATAATGACTACGTTTCACTTAACATTATCTAAAAAAGTCATATTCGAGTCTTAACTATAAACTCTGTCCCTCCATTCCTTTTTATTTCAGCAGTACCTTTTAACTCCA
>CAYYKZ010000393.1:0-2909 GCA_964468455.1 uncultured Leptospirales bacterium
AACAGCTGCCATATTTCAAGCCCTGTAATCTGGATAGCCAGGAGGATACAGGGGTGCCATCTGCCCATGATATGAATAGTACTGCAGCTGATTTCCATTTATATCCCGCTGCGATTATTATGATAAAAAGAAGCCAGTACCAGTAAGGTATGAGCGGAAGAAGCGCTGCTGTATCCTCAAGGAGTATAAAAATATTTTTCAGCAGGTAGATAAATAATCCGGGGCTTACATCAGTTGTAAAAAACTTTATGGAAAGACCGTGAATGAATACATAAAACGAATTTATAAAAAGAAATATAAAAGGTATGGATGATGATATTTTCCCCTTCTCCTTTTCTGAAAAAAGGATGCAGAGCGCTGCAGATAAGGGGAGTGTTGCCAGTATTAACCTGCTGAAAATAAGCCCTGCCAGGGATGTGTCTGCATAAAATGAAACTGCCATGGAATAAAGGGCGAAAATGATAAATGATAATGCTAAACCGGTTAGTTCAGTTTTTACACGGTTTTTCATGGAGTCCTCTTACTCAACTGTAAATTCTGCAGAATTGATGGTTTCTCCGCTGCAGTAGATTTCTATAATGTTTCTCCCCCGGCGCGGTTCAATTGCTGCTTTTACTGTTTCTGTCAGAGGGAGTGGCCTGCTCCTGTTTACTGAATAGTAGTATATACCTTCAGGGCATTTTTCGTTTCCAGGGTATATTGTAAGGGGTATGTGCTGATTCTTTAAAGGTATCATGGGGTCTATTACAAAAGATTCTCCATGCACTGGTGATATTATTTCAGGTATGCCGCTTTCATTGAAGTATGAACCGGAATAGCCCTGCTGCTGGAGACATTGACTGCATTTCCCTTCAAGAGTTTCATTGATCTCCAGAGGTTCCATAAAATACCGGCATCCCTTTCCTGCTTCAAGGCCGGTTGCTCTGCATATTTTTACCATGCGGAAATTATGAGGCATTACAAAGGCCGGGCGGTCATTCCCAGTAACAAGTCTCATAACCTGGTGGTATATTCTTCCCGCTCCCCAGCCTCCTGAGATACTGTTCATCTGATTTCCTGAAAAATTTCCAACCCATACTCCAACAAGGTATTTTTCTGTAAAGCCGACTGTCCATGAGTCTCTGAAATCCTTTGATGTACCGGTTTTGGACGCTGCATCAAAGGGGAAATCGAGAAAATTTCTTTTTCCGAATGCCCTGATGCGCGCCTCTCTGTCAGAGAGGATGTGTGTGAGTCTGTAAGCGGTGTTTGCAGAGAAGAGTTTTTTTCTTTTTCCCAGAGATATTTCACTTTCACTGTCTTCACCTATATAAAGAGGGAGAAGCTCACCCTCTGCTGCAATTGCTGAATATGCCCTGCATAGCTGGAGCAGGGATGTCCCGCCTGTTCCCAGTGCAAGGCCCGGCCCGTAATGTGATGGGTCCAGATCAAGGTGGCTGTACCCTGCTTTTTTAAGGAATCGGTAAAATTGACTTACTCCTATCCGCTCTACCATGAAAACAGCAGGAACATTGCGGGAGCAGGCCAGGGCCTCACGGATTGTCACAGCACCCCAGTACCTGAGGTCATTATTTTTAGGGGAGTAGGTTGCCCCCTTGTCTATTCCCATGGCAAGGGGTTCATCATTGATTATTGACCAGGGACGGTAATTTAACTGATCCATAGCATATCCGTAAACCAGCGGTTTTAATGTACTTCCAGCCTGTCGTATGGAGAGGGAACCGTTTACCTGACCTGCTGATGAGCTGTGAAAATTTTCAGAGCCTATCATTGCCTTAAGTTCAAGGCGGTCACTCTTTTTATCAGGCAGCTTTAAAACTATGACAGAACAGTTTTCCGCTCCGTAAGGCTCAAGAAATTTCATTTCAGCTGAAATAATATCGCCTATCCGGCTGTTCAGGTTTGCAGAAAGAGAGGTTTTTATATCACCGGAGGCGTCTTTTTTCAGGGATTTAATAAAATCTTCAAAGTGGAGTGTTCCCGATTTAATGTTTCTGTATGAGTATCCTGCATTGCTGAAAATTTTCTTTTCCATTTCTTCAGAGGGGAGATTGCCCTCGCCTGTAACTTTTTTCATCAGGGAATTATACCTGTGCCTGAAGTTTTCACGGGATGCCTGGTTTTCCCTTATTAATACAATAAGTGCAATCCCTTCTTCTTCTGTAATAAGACTTATATCTCTTCCGAAAATTCTCCTTGCTCCGGAGGGTAAACCTTTCTGATTGAATTTCATGGGCACCCTGTTAAGGTAAGCCTCAAGTATTTTATCCTTTGAGGCTTTTACCTCAAGTCTCAGAGCGAGCATAATTTCCGTGATTTTTCTGAGATATTTGTTTTCAGGGAGAATATCGCTGTAGGTTACACGCACAAGCTGCTGGGTTATTGTTGAACCGCCTGATACGATTTTCCCTGCCTTAATATTAAGGTATGCGCTTCTTCCTATTGCTATGGGGTCAAAACCGGGATGCAGGTAGAATCTCTTATCTTCAGCTTTTATTACCCCTTTTATAATAAGGGGGGAAAACCTGTCCAGGCTCTGCCATATACCGTAGGCCCCGCTTTCAGGTGAACTGAATTCCCTGAGCAGGGAACCCTCAGTGGAAAAGACCCTGAGAGAACCTGTACTCCCTATTCTGTGAGCAGGGAGGGGGGAGATCAGAAAAAGAATAATGGCAGCGAGAAAAACCGGAGGGAGGATAAGAATCCCTACTTTCAATGCTGCCTTAATATACGCGCCAGATCCTCTTCTCATAACCAACCTTTAAACAGAATGCTCCTGCAGGATTGTGATCATGCAGGAGCATTTAAGTGCTTTTATTTATTTGTCTATTTTACTGTAATTATTCTGTTTCCTGTTCTTCCGAAAATTTCAGGTTCATACATAAGTTTTGCTGTTGAGGAGGGCATAC
>CAYYKZ010000394.1:0-2907 GCA_964468455.1 uncultured Leptospirales bacterium
AAATAATTGAACCGGATTTATAAACCCTGGTTATTATTCCGCTCTGCATGCCCCCAGTCATTATCTCTCCTTAAGCTGATCAGAAATCAACAGGCAAAAATGGATATGTCTTTTTAAAACCTACAGCCCTGCTTATCCTTCTAAGAAGGCCAGGCAGATCCCCGATTACAACTTTCCCCTTGCCGTCCAGTACTATTTCCTGATACTGTATATTAAGCGAATCGAAAAGGCCGGCAAACTCAATGTCTCCATAAGCAGGCATCCCGTTAATAACAACAAGCATTATATCTTTTAAATCTGAAGAAACAACAGAATTAACAAAAGAACCGCCTCTGTCCTTAACAACAACAAAATCAGCCACATTACCTGCTTTTATACTGCCATGATCGTGAAGACGAAAGGCCTTTGCGCAATTAACAGTAACCATTCTATATATAGTTTCGTCAGATAACTCAGTTCCGTACATTTTTTTATATAACTTTCTGTCAAAATTAATTTCCTGTAAAAGATTTTCCCCTCCTGACATGGGAGAATCTGTCCCGATACAAACATTTATACCCTTATCAAGGAGCATCTTTATATTTGTTGTTTCATTAAACATAAACATATTTGAATCGCCGCACCATACCACTGAAGCTTTCTTTTTTTTAATAAGGTCCATGTCCTTTTCGGAAAAAGCTATTCCATGAATAAGCACTGAATGCTCACCCAGCCCCCCCTGTCTGTCCAGAGTTGTTACATCCTCAACAGTTTCACTGTCAAAACCTTCAGCAATATGGGTAATAAAGGGCATATCCTTTTCTACTGCCTTACTGTACTCATTCCGTATTTCATCACCCCATTTAAGAGCAAAGGAATTTACAGAATGGGCCAGGGCATAATTTCGAATGGCCTTTGTTGGAAGTATATCATAATAAGGCTCTGCTACAAAATGGGGTATATGGTCAGAAACAGTTGTGACTCCTGAAACAAGATTCCTGTATGCGCCCAGAAGATAAAGATCTCTGTTTTCAATCTGCTGCCTCTCCTGATATACAGGTGAGCTTTTAAGATCATTATCCCAGGGGAGCCAGTTTTCATAGGGTCCATTACCCACTTTGGGGAAATAGGTTCCCAGAAGGTGGTCATGGGCGTTTATAAGACCGGTAGAGATTATTCCATTAACTTTTATTGCCACAGATCCATTTATATCTTTTCTGGAAATTTCAGATATTCTTCCGTTTTCAACAGCAATATTAATACTTTCAGCTGTTTCATCCGGATTTAAAACAGCAGCACCGGATAGTACCCACTTCTTCATATCAAGGTCCTTTTCTTAAAATAGTCTTGTTTTTATACTTCTTAACTGTAAAACTTATATTCACAAACAGGGGAATCCCCCGGGAAGAATCAGACATAAATTAGAACAGGGAAAACCTTAAGTCAAGTAAAAATACCTCCCTTTAATTTATACAGCACCATTAAATAGAGTTAATTCCTTAACTACTGCCTTCTTCAGCAGCCGGTTTTATAAACAGCATTTCCAGCCTGCAATGTATCTGAAGGGAATAATATTGAGTGTAAAAGCAGAAAAACCTATCCCTTTCATAAATATTTCAGCTTTTACCCGGCAAATACTCTAAAGGATTCCGCGGCTTTCCAGCATAATCTATCTGAAAATGCAGTGTTCTGTCATCGCTGATAAGGCCGATTGCACCCCCCTTGCTTATTCTATCCCCTTCTTTTACATTAACAATCATCAGGTTGGAATAAACTGTTAAATACCTGTTCCCATGGTTAACTACAACATATCTGCCGAATCCTCTCATATAACCTGTTCTCTTTACCACGCCTGCTTCAGAAGCAATTACGTGGGATCTGGCAGGGCCGGTTATTATTATCCCTATAGGCTTTACACCTTCCTCGCCATCCCTCTTATATTTATCGACTTTTTTGAGAGGCCACAAAAAACTTAATTTATCTTTACCTCCTTTACAGTTTCCGGCGGCTGAGGTTGTCTGATTATTTTCAACAGCAGAATTCCCTGACCCACCAATTCCGGAGCAGGGAATTTTAAGTTTCTTGCCTGCATAAATCCTGTTGCTGTTGCTCAGTTTATTAAGGTCACTTATTTCTTTTACAGTAGCCCCGTTATTTTGAGCTATGCGGAAAAGGGTATCCCCTTTTTTGACAGTATAATAAATTATTTTCGGCGGATCAGAGGCTTTACTTCTATTATTGGATAAAGAGGATGGTTTAACCTCAGATTTTTTACGATTTTCCAGATCACGGTAGTACTCATAACCCCTGTACTCCCCGGCAGCTATTATGTCTCCATCACTCCTGGCAGGTATGTTCTGTATGCCGGAACCCCCTGCCGCCCTTTGTCCGCTGAAACTGCTCTCAGCGTATGCAATAACATTTATCAACAATAACAATAAAAGGACAGCGGGATATTTTCTAAAATCATATCTCCGCTTCACTAAATCACCTCTGAATGCTCCGGGAGAGCATATTAACCCTTAATCATATTATCGTAATCACGGTCTTTATAGTTTAGCAAAAAAAAAAATTTACTAAAAAAAAGGTGCTTAAAACCGGACATTCTATACCTGACTTTTGATAGAAGGTCATATTTAATGGGCAGCTCATAAATTAAAGACGATATTAAAGTATTTTTTTGAAGCAGGATTTCCCGGATTAAGGTGGAACTCTATAAATCAAGATTTGTTTCTGTTGAAGCAATAACAAATCTTCCATGTTTGACATTCTTTGTCGCCAGAATAGTATCAGAAAGAGATTTTATAACACCCGCCTTACCTTTAAGAATCAGCACCTCAAGACAGTTATGCTCATCAAGGTGTATATGTGTGGTTGAAACAATATTTTCAAAATGATGATGCTGCAGTTCATTTAACTTTTCAGAAA
>CAYYKZ010000395.1:0-2907 GCA_964468455.1 uncultured Leptospirales bacterium
TGACAAAATAATCATCAAGAACACCCTTTGATGCAACTGCAGTAAAAACAATTAAGCCTATGACAACCAGAGTAATAACTGTAATAGTAAGCCTGTTGCCGTAAAGAGCGGACATGACCAGAAAAATCATAAAATATAGGATATAAATATACTTGCCCGCAACAGATTGAACCGCGTATCCCTGCATAGCAACAAGGGCAAGAGGAATAAGTATTCCAAAATAAACTGCAATGTTATAAAACCCCGATCTAAGAATAAAGAGGCTTAAAATAAATCCGGACATTATCAGAAGCATATTCATATTATAGGAAATAGTTGCAACATCCGGTGAAAAAATATTGGTTGCTGAAAGAGAGAAAAACATTAAAAAAATAAAAATCAGCTGCATCCACATAAAAACAGCAGCTCTCTGCTGTTTTAAAAATGATTCATCCCTGTAGCGTCCAAGAAAAAACCGTTAATTCCCATCCTTAGACTATTCATTCCGACTCCTGTTTCACCTGTAATTTGTTTTTTATATCATTAATATAAACTATAGTCAAGAATTTAATAATGTCTGCTGTCTTAGTAAAACTTCGGAAATTCTACCTCTGCCCGAAAATAATTCCCCGGAAACCAGTTTATTCCCTATTATGAAAAAATCAATATTCACCTATGAACCGATATTGAGGGGAAATTTTTTACAATGCGTAATGACCTTAACGGGAGGGGTATCAAAATATTCATTCAAAAATAATTAATTCTCACCAAGAACCGATTGAATAAGCCTGCTTAAATCGTTCATCCTGAATGGTTTCTGAATATAGCCCTTAACACCTGGATTATTTAAATTAGCGGCATCTTCATTATGGAACCCTGATGAAATAATAATACTCACATTATTATCAAGTGCATAAAGTAACTCTATGGCTTCAGCGCCTGTCATCTCAGGCATTATCATATCAATAATTATTATATCAATCTCATCCTGCCTTGCTCTATATAATTCAATACCCTCTTTCCCACCTGAGGCTGAAATCACCTTATATCCGAGAGCTGTAAGCAGATCACTGAGATTAGCCCTGATTTTAGAATCATCATCTATAATCAGAACTGTGCCGTCACCATAAACCGGAGGCAATGACTCAGGAGCCCTTAAAATTTCCTCTTCAACCATACATGGCAGGTAAAGCTTAATTGAAGTTCCCGTTCCAGGCTCACTGTAGACATCAATTGTTCCGTTATGCTCATGAACCGTGCCGTAAACAGCAGAAAGTCCCAGGCCTGTACCTTTTCCCGGAGGTTTGGTGGTAAAAAATGGTTCAAATATTTTACTCACTACCTCAGGACTCATTCCCTCCCCTGTATCTGAAATATTGATTTCAATATAATGACCGGGTTCAACAGCAAAGGATTGCACTTTAACAAAATACTCATCAAGATAAGTGTCGGCTGTTGAAATAGAAATAACACCGCCATCAGGCATTGCATCTCTTGAATTAAGTGCAAGGTTCAGCAGGGCATTCTCAATAAGATTTGCATCCCCCTTTATTCTGCTGTTCCTGGCCTGAAAAAACAGTTCAACCTTTACACGCTTATCAATAGTATGTTCCAGAATATCTGCAACATTTTTGATATTATCGTGGATATTAATATCTCGAAAGACCGTGCTCCCTTTTCTGGAGAAAAGCATAAGCTTGCGTATCAGTGCTGCTGCCTTTTCACAGGTTTCCTGTATCCTTATAATATATTTTTTCTGATCCGGCTCAAATTGTTGTTTGAGAAACAGAAGTTCGGCACTCCCGAGAATAACACTGAGCATATTATTAAAATCATGGGCAATACCCCCTGCAAGGCGCCCCATAACATCCATTTTCTGAGACTGACGAAGCTGTTCCTCCAGCAGTTTCTCCTCTGTAACATCAACCACCATTTCAAGGATGGCCTTTTGCCCCATGTAGGAAATTAAAATAGCTGAATAAATAATATCTTTCCTTTCTCCGCTCTTTGTTAAAAGCATGGAATTAACATTTTCAATTAATCCCTTTTCCATGATCTCAACAATAATATTTCTATTATTCCCTTCCAGCTCAGGATATATATGCCTGTATAAATTTTTCTGAAGCAGTTCCTGGAGAGTATAACCTGTGATAATCGAGAATGCGCTGTTAGCATTAAGAAATTTTTTACCGCATAAGTCAGCAATCACTATCCCATAGGGGCTCTTTTCAAAAATTGTCCTGAAAAGTTCCTCCCTTACCCGAAGATTTTTTTCACTCTCAACAAGCTGCCCCCGGGCCTACTCTTCTTTTTTTCTGTGCGATTCGGACCTGAATGACAGAAAAAACGAAACTGCTGCAGAAAAAAGAGCAAGGATAACCCCGGCTGCTATGGAATTTTTTTTCCATGAATATATTTCATTTTCAACCTCATCAAGGTAGACCCCAGTACCAATGGTCCAGTCCCATGGCTCAAACTTCTGGACCCATGCAATTTTATTACCCAGCGTACTGATTTCATCCCGCCTGTTCCAGAGATATCTTACTGACCCTCCTTCAGGGCAGGAATCTGCAACAATCGACATTTCTTTCATCAGTTTCATCAGTGCTCTGCCGTCAGGAGCTGTCACCATTTCAGGATCAACATTTACAATATCCTGCCTGAAAGGGTGCATTATAACTACACCATTTCTGTCAAGTATCCAGAAATAATTTTTTGCCTCTTTTCCGAACCTGAAATCCCGGATTCTGTTAATAGACCTCTTTTTTGCAATGTCCTCAGTAATAAATCCGGGAGGGAGATCCCGCTGGAATGATGTAAGGTAGTCAATAACCAGCTCAACAAGGTTTCTGCAGAGCTCCTCCTTGTTCTCAAGGTGTTTCCTTTCCATATAGGGGAGATATATTGCGAAAATCATTATCATGAAAA
>CAYYKZ010000396.1:0-2901 GCA_964468455.1 uncultured Leptospirales bacterium
GACAGTCTGGTGGTTATTCAGCTTGCGGCATTTATGTCCGGTATGCTGGCTGTTATAATGGCTTACCTTTTGAGCAGGGTTTATCACACTTCCCCTGTTCTTATGCTTGTGCTTGCCGGGATTATTGTTGGTTCCCTTTTTTCCGCTCTTACTTCTTTTCTTAAATATATAGCTGATCCCATGAACCGTATGCCTGCTATTGTTTTCTGGCTCATGGGTTCGCTTAACAATGTTGCAGGTAAAGACCTTTTGTATGTTGCTCCTGTGTTTATTGTGTGCATTACTGTTCTACTTCTAATCAGGTGGAGGATAAATGTGCTTTCAATGGGAGAGGAGGACGCTAAGGCTATGGGAGTGAACACTGAACTTACCGGTGCTGTTATTATTCTATGCGCTACTATTATTACTGCTGCTGCAGTCTGTATTAGCGGAATTATCGGTTGGATTGGCCTTGTAATACCTCATATTGGGAGGCTCCTTGTGGGCCCGGACCACAGGCATCTGCTGCCTGTTTCCCTTCTTGTGGGTGCAGGTTATCTTGTTGCAGTTGACACAATAGCAAGGTCAATAATGGTGGTTGAGGTGCCTATAGGAATACTTACAGCTCTTATAGGTGCTCCTTTTTTTGCTATTCTTTTAAGAAAAAACAGGCCCGGGTGGTAGTTATGGAAGAGAGAATCAGGGTTGAAGATATATCTTTCAGTTACGGCAGCCCGGGTAATGTCCCGGTTTTTGAATCCCTTTCATTTACTATTTCAAAGGGGGATCTGGTTTGTTTTCTGGGACCTAATGGAACAGGGAAATCAACATTGCTTAAATGTTTGAACGGCCTTCTTAAACCGGGTAAGGGTGAGGTTTATCTATATGGTAAAAATATTTCCCGTCTGTCAAGATCAGAAATTGCTTCAACAACCGGTTTTGTTCCCCAGTCTCAGACTTCAACATTTCCATTTCCTGTAAGGGATGTTGTGGTTATGGGGCGCACTCCCCATTTACCACTGTTTTCCTCGCCAGGTAAAAAGGACCGGCAGATTGCTGATGAGGTAATGGAGATGGTGGGGATTTCACATCTGTCTGATAAACCCTGCACAATGATAAGCGGCGGAGAATGGCAGCTTGCTCTTATTGCGCGTGCCCTGACTCAGGAGCCGGAGATACTTATACTTGATGAACCCACAGCGCACCTGGATATGGGAAATCAGCTGAAGGTGCTTAACTTTGTGCAGAGACTGACAAAATCGGGCTTAACAGTAATTATGGCTTCCCATTTCCCTGACCACGCATTTTTAGGGTCAAGCAGGGTTGCTGTTTTAAAAGATGGGAGAATTCTTGAAATCGGCAATCCCGATGATGTGGTGACAGAGCCTGTACTGGAAAAAACCTACGGGGTGAAGGTAAAGGTGAGTTATTTTGAAGAAGCCGGGCGTAAGGTTTGTGTGCCTGTAATTGATAAATGATAAGGTGATTTATTGAATCGCAGAATAAATATTAATCTTCATGAAGCAGCCTCTTCGGTGGCGGATTTCGGGACCATTTTACCAGTTCTTTTTGCTGTGTCTGTTGTTACCGGTTTCCACATCGGTCCTGCTTTCTGTTTTCTTGCTCTATGGTATGCTGTATCAGGGATTTATTTCGGCATACCTATGCCTGTTGAGCCGATGAAGGCGATTGGGGCCATTGTTATTGCAGGGGGAGCTGCGCCCGGGGAGATTGCTGCATCAGGCATAATTATAGGGGTCCTTTTTTCAGCTTTCGGGATTTTGCGGGTAATGAAATATATAAAGAAGATAATCCCTCTGCCTGTTGTAAGGGGGATACAGCTGGGGCTTGCTCTAATTCTGCTTAAAACATCTTTTATTTTTTTTAAGGATGATCCTTTTTTTGCCTCAGCAGGTGTTATGATTATTGCCCTTTTTTTCTTTTTAGGGAAATGGAGGGGTGTACCCGACTTTTCAGCTTTAATAATAGTATCCGGGGGTATAGCCTTTTCTTTTTTTCAATATGGAATGCCTGAACTGAGGGAATTGAATTTCGGGCTGGTTAATATTTCTGTACCTGATGATTTTTATGTTTCATCCTGGCGCCTTGTGCTTCCTCAGATACCGCTTACTATAGCTAACGCGATTCTTGCCACATCCCTTCTTGCTGCTGATCTTTTTAAAAAAGATATTACTGATGACAGTCTGTCAAGGTCCATAGGTTTAATGAACATTGTTTCAGCTCCATTGGGAGGATTTCCCATGTGTCATGGAGCAGGGGGGATGGCTGCACATTACAGATTTGGAGGACGCACAGGCGGAACGAATATATTTGCTGCTGTAATTCTGCTTTTTTTCGCTTTATTTTTTTCTGATAAAGCGGTAATTGCATTTATGCCCGCGGGGATATTTGCCTCTCTCCTTGTTTTTGTGGCACTTGAACTGGGGAAGCATGGGCTTAAGAGTCAGGTACCACTACTGTCAGTTATAATTGCTGCAGCAGCGCTTATATTCGATATGACTACAGCTTTTGTGCTGGGGCTTCTTCTTGCCCTGGCAGGTGAAAAATTGAAAATACCTTATCTTTACATGGAATAATCTTTTTTTATGGGTTCCCCTTTATGCGGTAAAATGATCTGTTTGGTTTAACAGAATCGTAAGATACATTGTAAAACAGCCTGTAAAATTTATCAGCCTCTTCATGAACTGGTGATGTAAATTTTTCCGGGAAGAGTATTCCCGCAATGTAGTGGAGTCCAAGGACCCATCTTAAACTGCCAAAGTCCCATGAAGGGGGGAGGGGGTATATTCTTTTATTTTCTATGGCAGATGCTTTGAGATTATTTTTTTCGCAGTACCTGTAAAAATCGGAAACAGGGGAGGATATAAATCCTGAAATGAATATGTATTCCGGATTAAAGGA
>CAYYKZ010000397.1:0-2885 GCA_964468455.1 uncultured Leptospirales bacterium
TCCGCGTTGAACCTATGCAGAAAATAATGGTGAAAGGGAAGTCCGAGCCTCAGCAGATTTATGCTGTCCTTGGCAGATTTGACGATCCCAGGGCGCCTAAAACCCTTGAAGAGATGAGAGCGCTTGTGGGGATTGAGATGAAAGGGAAGCCCGCTGAGGGAGCAGGGGAAGAAGGTGAAGTGAAATATGAAATTATTGAGTAGTGATTTCCTTGCGCTTGGCATAAGCGCTATTATAATAAGTACCTTTTCTGTGCTCCTGTACGCGGATTTTACAAAAAAAATTGAGGTGGATGGAGTAAGGCAGATAGGTACAATTACCTTCAAGCGTGAGGTAGCACAGAGGAAATATCAGTCCCAGGTTGTATGGGAGGAGGTTAAACAGTCTTATCCTGTATATAATAATGATTCAATAAGGACATCTGAAGACTCTGAAGCAGTGATACATCTAAATGACGGCACAGATATTAATGTTGATGAGAACAGTATGATTATGCTGTCCACTCTTGAAGATGCAATTAATATTAATTTTGCCCATGGGTCAATATCTGCAAACAGGCAGAATGTGTCAGCTGAGGCACTTGCGGCAATTACAATTATGGCAAGTGATACAACCGTATCTATTGACAGAAGTAATATCCAGCTTTCACAGCTTGAAAACAGAGAACTCGACCTTACTGTTTCTGAAGGTTCAGCCAGTGTGAAAACTGCATCTGGTGCTGAAACCCTGACTGTTAATGTTAATGAAAAGGCAATTATATCAGAGAGCAGGGAAGCCCGAATTGTCCCTCTTAAATTTGACCTTCGCGGACCGGATAATAACAGTTTTATTATCACCGAATCAGGGAATACTACTGTAAAATTTGACTGGGCCTTTGCCGATAAACCTGCCGGCGATGCTAATCTTCAGATTGCTTCAGACAGGGGATTCGGGCAGATAAAACAGAACAAAGGTATAACAGGATTAACCGGAGCAACAGCCCAGCTTGGTCCGGGTGTATACTATTGGAGGCTTTCAGCCTATAATCAATCTTCCGGTAAAACAGAATACAGTGAAATCAGAAAAATAAATATTATATATACTGCTCCGGTTAAGCACCTTGCTCCTCTGGCGGGTGAGTCAGTAGATTATTCTTTATCAAATAACAGTATTGCTTTCAGCTGGAGCGAAAATGAAATGGCTTCCGGATATACTCTGGAAGTATCTGATAAAAGTGATTTTTCAAATATTCATCAGTCGGTTGATACTACCCTGAGAAGGATTGCTCTGGAAAATATAGAGCCTGGCGAATATTTCTGGAGAATAAAAAGCAGAATCAATACAGGCGGAACTGAAACAGAAAAGCTTAGTATTCCAACAAAGTTTTCAGTGAAGAAAAGAGCTGAACTTGCCTCGCCCAGGCTTATAAGGCCTGCAGATGGCGATAAAATAGACCGGATAGTATTCAAGGGAAAGGGGGCAATCTTAAGCTGGAACAGCGAGCCCGGGTTTGCCTCATTTGATGTTGAGATAGCATCAGATAATGAATTTAAACAGATTATTTTTTCTGAAAACAGGGCTGTAAATTTTGCTGAAATCAGGAAAGAATTCCCTCTTGGGAAATATTACTGGAGGGTTAAAGGGAAACCTGCAGCAGATGGAACGGCAGTTATTTCCACTCCCGCTTCATTTGAGGTTGTTTCAGATATAGCTATTGAACTTGTTTCTCCCTCAACGGGGAGTGATATTGCAATACCTGCAGATACAAAAGAAGCTGATTTAAAATTTTCATGGAGAAAACTCGAAATTGACGGGAAATACAGGGTTCAGTTGTCACGGAAGGCGGATTTCGCTGAGCCTGTTAATTCAGGAGCGGTTGATTCCGGTACAGTGAACATGAAGCTTAAAGATCCCGGCACATATTACTGGCGGGTACAGCTGCTTGACTCTGAAAACAGTGAAATTGCTGTGAGCCGGACAGGAGAATTTCTTTTAAAGGAACCGGTTCCTGAAAAATTGAAGTCTTTTATTTCAGTTAAATCTCCTGTAAGCGGAAGCAGAATTTATATAGACTCCAGATTAAGAGGGCGTAATTCGCTTACATATGAAGTTAAAGCCGATTCCGAAATTCTTATAACTATACGTGCTCCAGGATTTAAAGAACATAATCAGAGAGTCAGGGTGCCTGCAGGGGAGACAGTAACCATTAGCCCTGCTCTGGATAAAACAGATCTTCTCAAAAGAGTGAAATGGTCATATAGTGCTGCTTCACCATTGGGTGCAGATCCGGTTTTTTATAAAAACAGGATAGTATCTGCTTATGAAAATGGAGTGATAGCTGTTTTAAGCGGAAATGGCAATCTGATCTTATCCTCTAAGCTTGCCAAGCGTTTTGAGTCCAGGCCGGTAATAAGCGGAGATACCGCATATATTGTGGATGTTGACGGATTTTTATATTCCTTTGATTTAAACTCCGGTAAAGTTAACTGGAAAGTTCAGACCATGGGGCCCCTGCTTTTTAAATCTGAGCCGGTTATAGCTGGCGAACGTATATATTTTGCAACAGGTTTTGGAGCTGTTGAGGCTTATAATTTTAAAGGTGAAAAGATCTGGCAGAATATGCTGGATGAATCGGTTTTCAGCTCAGTTCAGGTTTACAAGGATGTTCTGCTGGTTGCAACAGATGCCCTTAAGATTTATGCATTAAGAACTAAAGACGGTAAAAGAATATGGTATGAAAGGATTGACGGAAGGGTAATTACCGGGAGTCCTCTTGTACATAATGATAACCTTTATTTTGGAACACAGGCAGGGTCTTTTTATGCAATTACTGTGAATAGAGGTAAAGAGTTGTGGAAATTTCAGGCAGATGGTCCTGTATATTCCACTCCGGTTGTAATAGATGA
>CAYYKZ010000398.1:0-2867 GCA_964468455.1 uncultured Leptospirales bacterium
CTGTATGATACGGGTGCAGGAGCACCTCATTATTCACAATCTGATTACAGTATAGGTGATCATCTTGCTGATGAGATAAAAAAGGCAAAAAAGGATGCCGGAATTACGACCAGAGCACGGGAGTCATCTTTTGAAACCTGCTCTGACCCCCGTATGCAATGGTTCAGCAGATGGTTTGTTGATTATCCCGATATTTCTGATTGTGTTAATCATCTTCTTACATGGAGAATCAGCGGCGGCAGGAACTGTTTCCTGGGGGATGCGGATTCACTTATATTCAAACCGGAATTTATCGGGGAGGGTATTGAGGAAATTAATAATAATTTCCCGGGAATAAAACGTTTTACAGTGTATGGCAGAACAAAAACCGCTGCAAAGCAGAGAAGTTTACAGGATTTAATTGCATATAAAAATTTCGGGCTTGATTGCGTGCATTTTGGAATAGAAAGCGGGAGCGCGGCAGTGCTTGAAATGATCAACAAGGGGGAAACCCCGGATGATCATATCCAGGGAGCGCTTAAGGCCTCTGAAGCAGGATTATCCTGTTCATTTTATGTTATGCCCGGGCTCGGGGGTCAGAGCCTCTCTGCTGAACATGCCGTAGAAACCGCCCGTGTAATAAATGAAGCACGTCCCGATTTTGTCCGGCTCCGTACTCTTGAAATTTTTGACGGCACACCCCTTGATGAAATGCGGAAAAAGGGAAGTTTTATCGAGGCAGATGATGACATGATATCCCTGGAGATCCGGAATATGATCGAAGCAATTAATGTTCCTGTCCAGATTTTAAGCGACAGTGCAACAAATCTGCTTCCATTGTACGGGAGCCTCCCTGAAGAAAAAGAACCGATGCTTGCTGTAATTGATAAATATCTGTCACTTGACAGGAGGCGCAGACTTGAAATAAGTTTTATGGCAAGGCTTGAATCCTTTTATGGCCAGTATGGCGCTCTTTCACGGGAAATAGTCGGGGAAATAGGGGGCGTAATAAAAGGAGGTGCTGTTGATTTTGGAAATACCCCTGATGAAGATATAATTAAAATGACAGCTTTTATTAAATCAAGGCTTATGCCATAACCTGTTAAATGGGCTCTGACCCCCCATTGACTTTAGGGCCATAATGTTCATGGAAATTTTTCTTTTTTCATCCCGGTATTTTACCATTTAATGTTGACATGACTTTTCTTTTTTTGTAATATTTATTCTGACTTACAGCATCTCATTTAAAAAAAATAAAAACATAACTCTTTCATAAAAGCCCTCTATATGCGCGGCTGAAATATTCTGAATTATGATATTTCTGAAATGGTAATTTTATATGTAAATGATTTTATAAGGAGTATTCGAATGAAGAAGGTAGTAATTACAGCATTAGCTGTTATAATGGCAGTAATGATTGGCTGCAAGAATGATAACCCGGGAGCATCCTCTCTTCCGAAAGATGAAGGCCCTATAAAGTATGCAAGGATAACTGTATCTGCTTACAAAGAGGAAGGGCTTAAATCCTGGGGAGCAAATATTTCCAAGACCGAACCTGTTGTTCTTCTTGAAACTGTTAAAGTTCAGATAAAGGGATCTGCAGCTGAAGTCGCTAAGGTTAAACTTTCAGATGGAAATGTGTTATATGTAAACAGTAAATATTTAGCTGATCAGCCGGTAGTTTTTGTTGAGGATACAAGGGCTTATGTGAGAAATAACGAGTCCAGCAGGGTTTATGCTGTTATTCCCAAAGGCACAATAGGCTTTATTATTAAAGAGATGGATGAGTGGGTACAGATATACGCTGGTCAGATAGACGGAAAGTGGGTAACACAGCAGTGGGTAAGCGGCGGTTATACTACTGATGAAGGAAAAATCAGGGAAGCGAAAAATTATGAAGAATCTGTAGCGGTTTTAAATAATTCTTCATCAAAACAGGACAGGATTTCCCAGTCTCTTGCAATATTGAAGGATATAGCTTCTTCTACAGGCATGTTTGCTGAAATGGCCAGTCAATATCTGGATAATTATGAAGCTGATGAGGAATATGCAGATGAGAATGCTGATGAGTCCGGCTCTGATGATTCTTCTGCAACTGCTAAAGTTACTGCTGACAAGGGTCTTACAATGCGTGAAGAACCGGCTGTTTCTGCAAAGGCTCTTTTTGTTATCCCCAATGGAAGTGATGTTAAAATTCTCCAGAAGGGTGATAAGGAAGAAACAATCGGGGATAAAACCTCCCCCTGGTTCCAGGTTGAATGGAATGGAAAAAAAGGCTGGGTTTTTGGCGGTTTTTTAAATATGTAATTATATCAAACCTTACCTGTGACTATTTTAATCACAGGTAAGTTTTAATCTGTTTAAAAGCATGAAAAGATATATTCTTCAAATCTATAATGCTTTTATTGAATCTGCAGAACCTTTCGTTAATTTAACAGGCTGGAAAACAGGTGAATCAATTTTATTCTTTTCTGGGCATAGAGTCCCCTTTAGAGGCTGTTTACTGGATCATTGCCATTACCGGCTCGGTACTATTTCTTATTAAGCTTGTGATCAGTTTTATCAGCGGAGATTCAGCTGATGGAGATGCTGATGATTTTTCCGGGGACGACAGCGATGCTTTATCATTGAATACTGTAATCGCATTTCTTAAAAGTGCAGGATGGATAGGGGTTATCTGCTTCAGGCTTACTCTTTTATCACCGGTTGTTATTATACCTATAACATTACTGTCAGGAATTTTTACCTTCTGCTCTGTAGTATTTGTCACAAGACGTCTTGCCATGCTTGAAGATTCAGGTACAATTCAGTATAAAAATGCAGTGGGAAATACCGGCAGGGTTTATCTTACAATTCCGGGAAAAGGGGAAGGGCTTGGGCAGATTCAG
>CAYYKZ010000399.1:0-2853 GCA_964468455.1 uncultured Leptospirales bacterium
AAATGATTTATGGAGATCCTTTATGGATATTTTTGCTGAAAAATTCGGAATCAAATAAAGCCCCCTTTATAAAACATTAAGGAATAATATGATTCGAATGACTAAAATGTCATCTTAAAAATCCGGAATATTAGCAAAAAAATTTTTTTAGCAGGATGTATTATTATATTTTAACATATAATTGTAGTTTTAAGCCTTTAATTAAAGTCTGAAATTACCTTATTACGAATTATCTTAAAATAAATTCCCCATACCTGAATTAGAATGCGCCTTTTTTAATGACATTCTTTGTTTATATTGTATTATAATATAATTGGATAATTTATGAAAAAAAGAAAATTATACAGCGCCTTAAAAATTTCTTTTATATACCTTCTTGCAGGCTGCATTTGGATTGTTACTTCAGATAATTTACTTAAATTATTTGTACATGAAAATGAAAGTTACGCTCTCTTCCAGACATATAAAGGATGGTTTTTCATAATTATCTCATCTTCACTAATATTTTACCTCCTGTACAGGGAACTTAAAATTAGAGATAAAATCGAAGATAGCCTTAACAAAAACATAGCGGATAAAAAAAATCTTCTTAATGAAATACATCACAGAGTTAATAATAATCTCAATTCAATTATCTCCCTACTCTATCTCGAGAAGGAGAAAACAAAAAACATTGAATCACACAAATTAATCGAAACACTGTCAGGAAGAATTTACTCCATGTCTCTGGTTCATGAAAACCTCTATAAATCTGATAATTTTTCCAAAATATACTTAAACACTTACATACCGGAGCTGATTTCATTTATAAAAAGACAGCAGGATAAAAAATCTGATCATATTTCACTTTCCTGTGAAATTGACAAAACATCTCTTAATATTTCCAAAGCCATACCCTTTGGAATAATGATTTACGAAATTATTCACAATTCATTTAAGCATGCATTTCCGGATAATGCCCGCGGGGAAATAATCATCATCATTAAAAGCTCTTTGAATATTTGCAATGTCCAGCTGGAAGATAATGGAATTGGAATTCCTGGAGATAAAAAACAGTCAGAGAACGGCCAGGGACTGGAACTTATAAAGCTTCTTGCCGGACAACTTTCAGGAGAAATAGAACACACAGTAAGCAATGGATTAAAATACACTATCAAATTCCCGATTGAGAGTTCTAATGACTAAAAAAAACATTCTTATTGTGGAAGACGAAGCTATTAATGCCATGTTCATTAAAAGTATACTCAAAGATGAGCATAATATAATTGGGATCTGCACTAATGGCGCGGATGCATTTAAACAGGTCAGTGAAGGAAACACCGATTTCATAATTATGGACATATTTCTGGAGGGTGAATTCACAGGGATTGAAGTGATGGAAAAAATAATAAACAGAATCAGAATTCCTCACATATACTGTACAGCCTATACCGATGAGTCAATACTTGGTGAAGCCCGCAAAACCGGCCCCGAGAAAATACTTGTCAAGCCTGTACGAATTACTGACCTCAAAAATATTATAAATCGTGACATATAAGAACAGCATCACCTGCTATTTTAAAATGTCCTTGCAAATTAAATCAATAATCTGATTATTTAAGCATGATATTATTAAACAAGCCATCAATCAGCAGCGAAGCTGTCTGCCCCTATATTAAAGACGAAATATGCCGCTTTAACTATTTTTTTGCTAAAGATGTTTCCGGGTCAGAGCTGGAATACCTCCTTTCCCGGGGCTGGCGTAAATTCGGTTTTTACTATTTCAGGCCTGCTTGTGAAAACTGCAGAAAATGTATACCCATACGGGTAAAAACAGGGAATATAATCATATCCAAAAGCCAGAAAAGAGTTATAAGAAAAGGAGAATTTATCCGCACAGAATTCCGGGAACCGGAATACAGAGATGAAATTTTCGAACTGTACAGAATACATTCAGAAGAACGATTCGGAAAAGATGCTGATTATGAAGATTTTATAAATTCATTTTACGTGAAATCATGCCCTTCGCTGCAGTCAGAATACTATCTTGAGAATAAACTTATCGCAGCAGGTTTTCTGGACAGATCCGATATATCGCTTAGCAGCATATATTTTATTTATGATACTGCGTACCTTAAATACAGCCCCGGGACATTCAGCATATTGCGCGAAGCAGAATATGCTGCTTCCATGGGTCTTCAATACTATTATCTGGGATACTACATAGAAGAAAACAGAAGCATGTCATACAAAAATAACTTTAATATAAATGAAAAAATGGACTGGGATACAGAGGAGTGGAGCACGGACATAAAAAAAGCATAATACTCTATTTTATCCGTAAAACAGAGCAGATATCCCCGGTGTTATCAGATGCAGAGAGAGGATTAAAAACATCCGCCTGCCACTTCCCGTCTATTATAAACTTGTACCTGTATTCCCCTCTGGGAAGCCTCTTTTCGAGCCTCCAGACCCCGTCATCCCCCCGTTTCATAAGATCATTCTCGGGATTCCAGCTGTTAAAATCTCCTACAAGAGAAATAATTCTCGCCTCAGGCTTATAAATTCGAAAGAGCACCCTGTTTCTATCGATAATTTTATAAGTAAGAAGCCTCCCTTCATCGTGGGATTTATTTTCAGTTACAGAAATATAGGAACCGGCCCTGTCATATTCATTCCTGGCATTAAGGGGGTCATCTGTCCATAAACCGTCAACATTAAACTTATAACGGACAGTTCCGCTGTATTTTTCAGATGGGAGGAAGAAAAACCACACCCCATCTTTACCCCTTGTCATTCTTTCCATCTGCCATGAAGAGAAATTTCCCGCAATTTTTACACTGTCTGCTTTTCTATCCTTATAAGTAAAAAGCA
>CAYYKZ010000400.1:0-2820 GCA_964468455.1 uncultured Leptospirales bacterium
TGTCAAAACTTGCCGGTTACTATCTTGATAAAAGTGCTAAAGATGATTCAAATATACGTATAGACTATGGTGTAACAACACCCAGAATCAAGGATGCAGAAGATAACGCATATCCTGCAGTGCTTGAAGTATTAAAAGCGCTTAACAGCCGTGACCCCGATTATCCCCAGCTGCACATACAGTATGCCAGGTTTAACAGGGCTCAGAACAATCTCACTGTAATGAAAAGATACCTGGAAAAAGCACTTAAGCTTTCACCTGAATATTTCAGTGCCCTGCATCTTACAGGTGTTTACTACTACAGCACAAGAGAACCGGTACTTGCCTACAGATACCTCAAAAGCGCGGCAGACAGTTACGGAAGACAGCCTGCTTTTACCAGAGAGGACTTTTACAGGGAAACCGAAAAAATCGGGGAAACCAATGCATACCTGGGCAATATTTTTTACTACTACTTTGACAGGGTAAAGAGCCGCAAGGGTGCACTTGATGATGAAATTATAGAAAATGAAGCGGAAAAGCTGGCCAATTACGCCATTGCTGAACAGTACTACACCACAGCGGCAAATCAGGATTACAACTCCCCTGAACTGAATTATAACCTGGGGCGTATTTTCTACCTTAAAAAAAATTATACAATGGCACTGGACAGATGGCTCTATTTATATGATGACTCAGTGAGCTCACCTGAAATCATGATGTCCATAGGGAATGCCTTTTACCATAAAGGAAATTATGATTCAGCCAAAGGGGAATATTTAAAACTTGTATCTGTTCTTGAATATGAAGCTGATAAAATAAAAAATGCCGACAGTGGAAAAGAAAGGCATGTAAAAATATTCCAGACCCTTTCATCTGCATATAACAACCTTGGTGCGGTTTACCAGAATCTCAATGATGCACCTAAAAGAGACCTGGCATACTGGAAATCAATTGACTATATGCAAAGGCTAAACAGGGAAAATGAATATGCACGGGTAAATATGGCGCGATCCCACAGAGACGCTGAACCGCTGCTTGATGAAAATATTCCCTTCAGTATTGATGTTTTCAGCGAAGAAATGAGAGGTATTTAATAAAGCCCCGGGTATATCTATACTTTATCCCGGTGCTTTAAAATAGCAAATTCAAAACCATCTATAAGTACCTTAAACGATGCATTATTAATATTTGCTGACATGGAATAAACTTTCCACAACTCCTCACCGTCTGTAAAGATTATTGTAACCTCCACCTCGGTTCTTGTGCCAAGACGTGCATCAAGAATTTTGGCATGGTAGTCAACAAGCTTTATTTTGTTTATCTCAGGGAAAAGAGGCGACAGTGCCTTTCTTAATACATTGGCAAGGGCGTCAACAGGGCCGTCTCCGTTTGAAGCCTCATGTATAGCTGTCCCCTCTGCTTCTATATGTACAGTAGCCTCAGGTGTCTCCCCATTATCAATAAGCTTGTAATTCCCCACCACCTGGAAAGGAGTTTTGTACCTGTTAAGAGACCTTGCAAGAGCAAGGGACTTTGTAGCATCTTCAACAAAATTATTAAGCATTGTTTTCTCCGGTCAAATAAGACTGCCTGTTTCGATATCTATTTTTTCTTTATGCCCGTTTAAATAATCAAGAATAATAACTGACGGATTAATTATATAACCGCATAAATCCTGTGAGACATTATGATGCCATATAAGCGACCCATCCTGTATAGCCGCTTTTATCAGAAAAAACTGTTCTGAATCATCAATAAAAATAAGATAAATATGATCCAGAAAAATCCTGTACATATAGGCTCTCCCCGGTATATCCCAGAGAGTAGAGCCGTCCTTTTTATTTAAAACCAAAAAAACTCCGCTCTTCTCTCCGGATTCAAAAGCCACAAAAAATCTGATGTCATCTTCTATGACATCATTTATAATACCGGGATCATCAATTTTTTTTATCCACAGTTTCTTTTTGTTCTCAATATCTTTACACAAAAGCACATTGGAACTGTAATCAAAATAGATCAGATTTTCATCCATCCTGAATATCTGTGAATTTTTATTATCCATTAATAACCTTATACCATATTAAGGGTAACCATAGCCTCGGCAATAATTTTTGATGCCTCCTCAGAAGTCATATCCCCCATGTTAAGTACCATGTGATAATTGATAGGATCAGCATTATCAAATTTTAAAAATTCACGGATATAGCTGTCCCTTTCTTTGTCCTTCTGAACTATAGCCTGTTCTGCTTCCTTAACAGGCATACCATAAAGCTGATTAAGTCTGTTAATTTTCCATTTTGCAGGAGCAATCAGCCTTACATGGAATCCATTGGAAAGCCCCTTTGTAATAACATTTCCCGCTCTTCCCACAATAATAACATTACCATTATATGCCATGGTTCTTACTGTTTCAGCAAGTTTTCTGTAAACAGCAACCTGTGTAGGGAACTTGCTGAAGGATGTCTGGAAAAGCTCTGTAAGCTGATTTCTCGCATTGCTTGTGAGAGTATCTGCCAGAGATTTGGAAAGGCCCAGGTCCTCAGAAACCTTATTAAGAAGCTCCTTGTCATATGCTGCCCATTCCGGTACAGTTTTTTTAATACTATTGAGAGTTTCAACCAGTTTTCCGGCAACTTCAAAAGCACCTACACCATATTCCCTTGAAAGAGTAATGAATGGTTTTCTGGGCTTCTCTTCAATGTTTTCAATAACATTTTTCTGCTGCTCCCACACACTTACCTGATTCCTTATGTGCTGCTCCATTAATTTTTTCATCGGCATAATCATCCCCCCATTTTTATATATAACTTATCAATAAATGCATTAAAAAAGTTTTAT
>CAYYKZ010000401.1:0-2810 GCA_964468455.1 uncultured Leptospirales bacterium
TGGAGATTATATACTTATCCGGCCCTGGAGAAATATTACACAGCTCCTCATATCAAAGGACCATAATATTCTTCTTTTATATACAGACAGGGACAACAGAAAAGATAATACAATTACTGCATCCGGGTTTTCACGGGTCAATTCAGTAGTACTTAATGTTCCTTCTTTAAGACAGAGTGAGTTTAACCATATGATTGAGTCCTTCTTAACAAAAGGAGATTCAAGGGATTTTTCAGACAGAAAATTCAATGGCCTCGATTATTTTATAACAAACTCAAAAGAAAACTTTATCCGCTATTCCAAAGAAGATACAATTCATAAATTCAGAGTTATAAACAAAGAAGGAGAAATTATTTCATCAGTGAATTTTGACCCATTCTGGAAATCCCTTTCAGTAAGGGATAAAAGCATGGGCGCAGATGCATATCTGCATCATATACTGATAGAAAACTCATATGATAAAAATATCAGAAAAATAATAGTAAAATACTCATCCCTCCTTTCGGAAAAACTTAAAAACATAGATAATAATTAACACATATCAGCCTTGACAAAAAAACAGCCCTATTTTAATCCACATTCATGAATATTTCAAATGAAATAAAACCCGGCATATCCAGTCGCCTCCTTGACTGCGTCCGGGCATCAATAGGGCCTGCATTTAAAACAGCAAAATTTCTTCTTAAAATAATGATTCCTGTATCACTGGGTATGACCCTTTTGAAATTTACAGGACTCCTTGAAACAGCAGCAGCATTTACAGCTCCGGCATTTAAATTTATGGGCCTCCCTGGAGAATCGGCACTGGTATTTTTAACCAGTATTTTTCTGAACATCTACTCAGCCATAGCTGTCATAAGTACCCTTGATTTTACAGCCCGGGAACTTACAATCCTGGCTTTAATGTGCCTTATTTCCCATAATTTTTTTGTTGAAACAGCAGTGCAGAAAAAAACAGGTTCCTCTGCGGTAAAAATCACTCTTGTAAGACTTTTCCACAGCTTTGCAGGGGGAATAATGCTTAACTATCTATTGCCTGTGAGCCAGGTAAATGAAACAGCTAATATTGCATCAGTAAAACCGCATGAAAATCTCTATGCTGCACTTGAATCATGGCTTTACAATTCCCTTTTTCTCATAGTGCAGATTCTTATCCTTATTACACTCCTTCTTATACTTCAGCGTGTACTTGAAGAATTCGGACTGATTGGCAGACTTACAGCAGTTTTCAGGCCCTTTATGAAAATTATGGGACTCCCTGAATCTGTTACCTTCTTATGGATTGTGGCAAATACCCTGGGTCTGGCATACGGTTCAGCAATAATGATTGAACAGTCTGATCTGGGGAAACTGAACCGTGAAGATGCAGACCTGCTTAACCACCATATAGGTATATCACACTCACTTCTTGAAGACACCCTCCTTTTTGTAGCTATAGGAGTCCCTGCAGTATGGATAATATTTCCCAGGGTATTTCTTGCAGTTTTACAGGTATGGGCAATGAAGTTGAGGATCTATTTTTTCAGAAGCAAAGAAGTAAAGTTTGCCTGAAAATTAAATCTTCAGATTAATTCCAAAAAGCAGCAGATTTACTGCTATATAAATCATAAGAAATCCTATTGCTGTATCAAGAAATCTCCATGCTGCCTTTTGTTTAAAAAAGGGTGCTAAAATTTTTCCGCTGAAAGCAAGAGCATAAAACCATACAAATGATGCAGATACAGCTCCCAGTCCAAAAAAAGGGCGTATTTCAGCAGGCCTGGCCGCGCCATAACCTCCAAGCATTACCACCGTATCAAGATAAACATGGGGATTTAAAAATGTTAATGCCAGAGTTGTAGTGACTGCGCCTTTAAGCGATAAACTTTTAAACGATTCACTGTCAATATCAAGGGAGTCGCCCTTTACAGCTGACAGAAAACATTTCAGCGCAAACCATGCAAGGTATGCAGCACCTGTAAATGATATGATTTTTGTTGCAAAAACGTGACTGCTGAAGAGGGCACCCATTCCGGCAATACCGCATACAATAAGTAATGCGTCACTGAAAGAGCAGATTGCCGCAATTATTGTCCTGTATTCACCTTTAATCCCCTGCTTAAGAACAAAGGCATTCTGTGCTCCTATTGCAATGATAAGTCCGGCTCCCATTGCAAATCCTTCAATAACACTTTTAAATATTTCCATAACACTACCTGATTTTCCGATTACTATGCAGCAGGTGATCCTCTTTTATTTTGAGAACTACCTGTAATAATGTCAATTATATTCATGTCTTATTCTCATTGCAGATTTTTATAATTAATGATCCTGAGTTAAGCTGAGCCCCCGGCGGAATGACTTTTTCCACATCTATTGCAGTACCCCCCTGTCCCCCAGACTGTGTGAGTATTGAAATAAATTCGATACTCATTCAGTCTGGAAATGCTGGTGGAGTTTTTTACCACCTGTTTTCTATAAAAATCAAATTTTAACTGATACACAAATGATTTAAAGGATTAATGTCTATACCTCAGCCATCAGTTTGTCAAATTCAACTATATTCAGCACCCTTTTCAGGTTATAGATAAATGCAATAAAGCTGAATTCTGCTGATACTTTATCTTTCCCCTTTTGCATAAAACTCCGAAAACCCCAGTGATGTTTGATTGTACCAAAAGGATGCTCAACGATCTCTTTTCTCTTAGTGAGTAATTTTTTACCCAGATCAGAATTACATTTTTCTCTGAACTCAGTAATCTCACTAAAAAATTCAGTCACCTTAATTGAACGCCCGGATTTATCGGTTGTACATTTATTTCTATGTTCGC
>CAYYKZ010000402.1:0-852 GCA_964468455.1 uncultured Leptospirales bacterium
TTAATGTTTCAATTGAAGCTCCGGGCCTTGCCGGAGTTGAGATTATAAAGTCTGTTATGAAAAATTTCAGAGAAAATCCTCCACAGTCAATCGGGGGTATTGAGGTTGTATCAGTTTGTGATTTTAAAGAAGATAAAGTCCCTGATGCTGAAGGGAGTTCCTATATTCTGCCCTCATCAGACGTTCTTCAGTATAAGCTTAAAGATGGCACAAAGGTTACGGTTCGTCCTTCAGGTACTGAGCCTAAAATAAAATTTTATTTTTCTTCAGCCGGATCTTCAATGAAGGAAACCGAAGATAAGATAAAGGGAATGATTGATGATATTATTCCTGGTGTTAAGGCATTTATTGCAGAACAGCAGAAATAAAGTAATAGAATATCCGGTTGTGGATAAGTAAATATACCGGGAAGTGGATGTTTTTATATAAATATTTTTTTAGGGAGAAAATTCCGGATCAGTTATGGATTTTGAAATATTAAATAAAGTAATTTTCGGCAATACCCTTGAGCAGTATATCAGATTCGGTTTTACTCTGGGCGGATGGCTTGTAGTTATATTGATACTTAAGGCTGTTATACGTTTCAGGAAAAAGAAGGTTCTTTTTTACAATCCCGACAGTGTGGCCTATTTTATTCTGGAAAATGCTATTAAATATATAGCACCTGTATTTTATATATTTGCAGTTTATTCCGGGCTGAAAATTTTACACATGCACTCTGCTGTTGAAAAGGGCATAGATATTATATGGATTTTTTCTTTAATATTTTTTCTAACCAGATTTGTTCTGGCTATACTTTCATGGATGATTCAGAATTTCTGGAAAGATGAAAAAACGGAAGAGCTGAATACC
>CAYYKZ010000402.1:862-2810 GCA_964468455.1 uncultured Leptospirales bacterium
GTAGGGATCGGAGCTGGCCATGGCCAGAACGGATCCGTCGTTGGGATTCATGACGATTACATAGTTCTGCTTACAACCATTGTTAAGGTTATTGTCTGGGTTATCGCATTTCTCATACTTCTTGATAATATGGGGATCAAAATATCGGGTCTTATAGCCGGGGTCGGGATTGGAGGTATTGCAATTGCCTTTGCATCACAGGCAATCCTGGGGGATGTTTTTAATTACTTTACCATATTCTTTGATAAGCCCTTTGAAATTGGCGACTTTATTGTTATTGATGAACATAAGGGTAATGTGGAATATATAGGACTTAAGAGCACCAGGATAAAAAGTATAAACGGCGAACAGCTGGTTTTTTCCAATACTGACCTTACCAACTCAAGGGTAAGAAATTATAAGCGTATGACCGAAAGAAGAGTTGTTTTTGCCTTTGGTGTAACATACCAGACTCCGGTTAAAACTCTGAAGAAGATACTTGATCTTGTTCAGAAAATAATTGATGACCTTGAGGATACACGCTTTGACAGGGCTCATTTTCAGAAATTTGGAGATTCAAGCCTTGATTTTGAAGTTGTCTATTACGTTCAAAGTAACGATTACGCGATTTATATGGATAAGCAGCAGGAAATAAATTTCAAACTTATGGAAGGAATCAAAAAACTAAAGACTGATTTTGCCTATCCGACAAGAACAGTTTTTATTGAAAAATAAATCCGTATCTGTTTTTTTAATAAATCAGCAAAGGAATACCTGGAGCCATGTTAAAAAAAATACTGGTAGCTGTTTTTATTTTATTTGTAATCATCTCCTTTTATATTTTGTCCGGAGTGATTAATGATAATAGAATCGCTGATTCTGTATGGAAAATATTATATTCATCATCTGACTATATTAAAAAAGAAAATAAATATCTTAAAATAGAAGACCCTCTTGTTAAAAAATACTACAAGGCATCTATAGGCAAAGATGCTGAGTACGCCTATGCCGCACAAATTACTATGACAGGGGGATTTAAGCTTGGGGATGACTGGCTCGATCTTGAGGCAGAGCAGGTTCTTTTTCCTCAAAAGGGTTTTGTGTGGAAGGCCTCTATAGGTTCAGGGTTGTCAACTATTAAGGGTTTTGATTTTTATTATAACGAAAAAGGTATGGTAAACTTCAAAATATGGGGGCTTATTCCTGTTGTAAAACTTGAGGGGAAAGATATTGACCGTGCTTCAATAGGGAGACTCATGGCTGAATCTATCCTTGTACCTTCCGCTTTTTTTGCACATTATGGACATTTAATGAAATCTATTGATAATGAAACTATTGCGGCGCCTGTTGAACTTGACTGGGAAAAGACCGGGATGCAAATTAAAATTTCACCGGAAGGTCTTCCTGTTGAGGTTGTTATTCAACGATGGGGAGATGTTAATCCGGGAAATAAATTCATGTACACTCCATTTGGAATGAAATTTACCGGATATAAAACCATTGAAGGCTATACAATACCTGTTGAAATGTCGGGTGGGTGGAATTACGGCACAGATAAATACATGGAAACAGTAAAATTGAAGTTTGAAAAGGTTGATTTTTTATAGGTGAAAATACTAAAGACTATCACTGGTGAGATAAAGAATTTTAAAAACATACCTGGAAGGGTTTATGTAAGATACACCCTTTTTCAGCTCCCCGGCTTAGCCCTTGCGGCTGTTCTGCTCTGGTGGTTTATACTGCATTTCTCAATTTGGCCTGGTTACTTTTTTGTTCTTCTGGGATTGTGGGTTTTAAAGGACATTGTCATATTCCCTTTTGTCTGGCACTCCTATGATAATACACCCGGAAACGTTCTGGAAAAGATGATTGGTAAAACAGGATCTGCAGTTAATGATATCGATCCTCTTGGTCATGTGAGGATTGGCGGTGAAATGTGGAAAGCCGAAATTCTGCCGGGTAACAGAGC
>CAYYKZ010000403.1:0-2808 GCA_964468455.1 uncultured Leptospirales bacterium
GGTTCTTTGAACATCCATATCCTGAGGGGTATAAGTCGTATTCAAAGTCCAAGCCCCTGCGCATAGAGGAGTTTGAATTAGAAAAGAAGTGGTGGAACAAACGGAAGGAGACTGAATACGCATGGAAGGTATCGATTAAGGAGATTGAAGATAAGAACTTTAATCTTGATTTCAAGAACCCCCATGTTGTTGACATAGACCACGGAGACCCTGAAGAGCTGATGAAAGAGTATGTAGAGATATCAAAACAGCTTGAGGCCACACGGGATGAACTGAAGAGGGAGCTGATGAAAGCGCTTGGAGAGGGGAAGTAATGGAAACCCTTGCCAGACATTTTGATACAGCGCTTGATACACCTGACGGGATAAAGAAGCTCAGGGAGCTGATACTGTCGCTTGCTATGAAGGGGAAGCTTGTGGCACAGGATGCGAAAGACCAGCCTGCAAGTGAACTGTTGAAGGAGATAGAGAAAGAGAAAGCAAAGCTGGTTAAAGATGGGAGGTTGAAGTCTGCCGCCCTGTCTGTCGACAGGCAGGCGATTAAACCGGAGGATATACCTTATGAGTTGCCGAAGGGGTGGGAATGGGTAAGATTGGGGAATATACTCCAATTTATTAATGGTGATAGAGGTAAGAATTATCCATCTAAAGATAAATTATCTAAAACTGGAATTCCGTTTATTAGCGCAATCAATCTTGATAAAGGAACTGTCTCTACAAATAATTTATTATGTGTGAATGAAGAACAATTTAAAAAATTAGGAAGTGGAAAATTAGAAAAAAATGATATAGTTTTTTGTATTAGAGGTTCTTTGGGTAAAAGTGCGATTTATCCTTTTGAAAAAGGTGCTATTGCTTCATCACTCGTAATTCTTCGGCAATTATATAAAAATGAAGCAATGTTGTCATTTTTAAATCTCTATATTTCATCGCCATTAGTATTTAAAGAAATTAAAAAATATGATAATGGTACAGCTCAACCAAATTTATCAGCAAATAATTTTATGAGTTTTCTATTTCCTCTCCCTCCACTCGCTGAACAGAAACGTATTGTTGAAAAGATAGACCAGCTGATGTCTCTCTGTGATAAGCTTGAAGCAGAGCGTAATGAACGGGATAATAAACGTATCACTGTTCATACTTCTGCAGTTAACAGGCTTCTTGGCGCTTCTGATAAACCTGCCTTTGATAAATCGTGGAGTTTTATTACAAAGAATTTTAATGAACTATATTCTGTTACACCGAATATTGCAGAGCTTAAGAAGGCAATTCTTCAGCTTGCTGTAATGGGTAAGCTTGTTGCCCCTGCCTGTCGGCAGGCAGGCAGGATAAGTGATACTCTGCCGGAAAAACAGGATGGTAAATGGTGGGTATATGTAATCGAATGTAATGACGGGACTTTTTACAAAGGTTTTACAGGAAATCTACGTAAGAGATGGGAAGAACATTGTGCAGGGACAGCCAGTGACTGGACAAAAAAACATCCGCCAAAACAGGTCTATTACTGGGAGGAATGTTATTCTCAAGAAGCAGCAATTGAACGTGAGAAATATCTGAAGTCTGGTATTGGACGTGAATGGTTTAAAAGAGAAGTTGTTGATAAACCGGGTGACTGGTTGCCTGCGAGTGAACTGCTGAAAGAGATTGAGGCTGAGAAGGCGAGGCTGGTTAAAGAGGGTAAAATTAAGAAGCAGGTAGAGTTACCTCCGATTAAGCCGGAGGAGATTCCGTATCAGGTGCCGGAGGGGTGGGTGTGGTGTAGGTTGGATGATTTATGTTCATTAATTACAGATGGTACACACAATACACCAGTTTATATAACAGAAGGAATACCATTTCTTTCCGTTAAAAATTTGAGTGGGGGATTTATAGATTATTCTGATACAAAACATATTTCTATAAATGAACATAAAGAATTAATTAAGCGATGTAATCCAGAATATGATGATGTATTACTTACTAAAGTTGGAACAACAGGAATTGCTGTAAGAGTAGATACAAAAGAAACATTTAGTATTTTTGTCAGTGTTGCTTTATTGAAAACAATTAAAGGATACATTGATTCGGAATTTCTTACTCGTCTTATAAATTCACCTTTAGTCAAAAAGTATTCAGCAGAAGGAACGGAAGGAGTCGGTAATAAAAATCTTGTATTAAAAAAAATTAAAAATTTTGTAATACCTCTTCCTCCTCTTGCAGAACAGAAACGGATTGTTGCTAAGATTGATCAGTTGATGGAGTTGTGCAATTCCCTTGAACAGGGGATTAAGGTTGCGATGGAGAAGAGGTCCAGGGTTCTGGGGGCGGTATTGGCGAGGGTTTGACCTCACCCCCCGGCCCCCTCTCCTTAAGGCGAGGGGGAGGTTGTGTCAGAGAACTTTTGCTTGGGGCGGGCATCTCGGTACACTGCGGACCCCGAGTGATCGCTTTGCGATTGTATCGAGGGGCCCGCAGCACTCGATGACCGGACTTGTAGTGAGAAGTACGGGTGTGACATTTACTGGTTTGCGTTGAGGCGGGCATCTCGGTACACCGCCTGTTCGCAGTTCAGATTATTTGTTGTGTCTCAGACGGCACACATTCGACAAGCTCAGTGCAGCGCTCGATGTCCGGACTTGTAGTGAGAAGTACGGGTGTGACATTTACTGGTTTGCGTTGAGGCGGGCATCTCGGTACACCGCCTGTTCGCAGTTCAGATTATTTGTTGTGTCTCAGACGGCACACATTCGACAAGCTCAGTGCAGCGCTCGATGTCCGGACTTGTAGTGAGAAGTACGGGTGTGACATTTACTGGTTTGCGTTGAGGCGG
>CAYYKZ010000404.1:0-2795 GCA_964468455.1 uncultured Leptospirales bacterium
TTGTCAATGGCGATAATCATATCATTGATTATTTCCCTGTTCTTGTAAAGCTCCACTTCTGTTCCGTCATTAAGAATAACAACAATGTCAAGCCCCTTAATATCGAGATATTTTTCAAGGAGATCCCTGAAGGATTTTGCTCTGTTTTTAGTTTCTTTCATTAGATTATGCCCCCGGCAGATATACTTATGTCACATAGATTATATCGGCAGCCGGAGAAATTCCATGATAACTTTTTTCATATTTCTTTTTTTTATATCATTATTTAATCCTTAACCTTTTTATAATCAATAAATCTGAGCTAATCACAGGCATGGTATTATTTCATATTTTCTTCAAAACCGGCACGCCACAGGGCAGTGCCTCTGAGCCTGTATTTTTCTGCGAGTATTTTCATAGAATTTTCCGTTTCCTTATCTGCAATATATCCTGCTGTTTTTACCCCCATAGAAAAATATTCTATATATACACACCCCGATTTGTCTCTGCTGGAACCGTACTTTTTTTTCAGGCTTGCTCCATGTTTTGCTGATACAGCTTTTGCCCTGGAGTCATCTGCCCATAAATACCCGTATGCAGGGATGCCAAGTATTACCTGATCCGGATCAAAATATTCCAGTGTATGGATTATGTTTTTCTCCGCCCAGAGTATATCTGTGACCGGCCCGGGGAGTGTATCAGGCCTGTGCATATCATAACACATGATTACTGCCTCATCAATGTAAGGTGCTAAAAGAGAAATATCATGAAAGCCACTATATGGAGATTTGAAATTAATCTGCGGATAAATGGCCATGGTAAGCTTTAAATTTCCTTCTGAAGCTTTTATTGTTTTTATAAGCTGCAGTAATTTTTCAGCGTAGGATGAGTCAATATATTCAAGGTCAAGATGATAACCGGTGAACCCGTTTTCTGATACGAATTTTACAATAGATTCCGCTGTTTTTTTAATTAGTGCATTACTATTGAGAATTTTTTTGCCTGTATAGGAATTATCAAATGCAATGAGAGGGTAAATAATTTTCCGGGATTCATCGGCTCTTTTTATTACTTTCTCAATAAGGGGATTTTTATTAAAACGGATTCTGCCCTTGTCTGTAATTATTACTCCTGTAAAGCATATAACATCATTTGATGAAACTGCATTTTGAACTTCAGAATTATTAAGCTTCGCGTAGTTCGGGATGTAAATCCATTTTACAGGGGGCATGTTGTTTTCTGTGCAGAATATTATTATACTCAGGCATGCCGGAATTAATAGGGTAATGAGTGTTTTTTGTTTCATAGTCATTCACTGATAAACATTTAGCTTTTTAAACAATGATATTGAGATTGTAAAATTTAACAGTCATTGAACTAAATGTAAAGAGAAAAGATTTATATCTTCATATTATTGTCTAAAAAATACTTGCAGATGTACGTTTATTATAGTGTAAAGATTATGTCCTAGTTTGCTGCTAATTATATGATCAGGAGAAAATAAATGAATAATCGAACATCAGTAGTTTTAGCCATTTGCGTTGCTGTAATCATGGGATCCGTGTCATGCGGAAAAACCCTTTATAATTTTGCCAAAAACAGCGAGCGCGGGAAAGCGGAATTAACAGAAAAATCAATCCAGGTTGGCGATCATAAAATAGTATACCTTGAAGGCGGGACGGGTGAAACCCTGCTCCTTGTTCATGGATTCGGCGGAGATAAGGACAACTGGACACGTTTTGCACAGCAGCTTGCAGGGAGATACCATGTTGTGGCTCCTGATCTGCCCGGATTTGGTGACAGCACAAGGCTGGAGAGCGCTCAATATGATATAAATACTCAGACAAAGAGGCTTAAGGATTTTGCCGAAGCCATAAATTTAAAGAAATTTCATATTGCAGGGAATTCAATGGGCGGATGGATATCTTCAAATTACGCGGTAAAGTACCCCAGGGATATTATTACTCTGACACTTATGAATGCCGCAGGTGTTAATCCGCCTGAAAAAAGCGAAATGGTCCGCATGGTGGAGCAGGGGTTTAACCCTCTTCTTGTAAAAGATGTAAAAGATTATGACAGGCTTATGAATTTTGTTTTTGTAGATCCTCCCTATGTTCCAGGATCAATAAAAAAGGAGTTTGCCCAAAAGGCTGTTGAGCATAGAGCTTTTAATGACAAAATATTTAAAGATCTCCGTGAAAGGTCACCGCAGATGGAAAAGTACCTTCCCCGCATTACTGCGCCCACATTAATTATCTGGGGTGATACAGACAGGGTTCTTCATGTATCGAGTGTAAAAATTTTCGAGAAGGGAATAAAGAATTCAAAAAGCTATATCCTGAAAAATTGCGGTCATCTTCCAATGATTGAAAGGCCGGAGGAGACATCGGAAGTTTTTGTTAAATTTATTTCAGGAAAATTTTAAACGAAGTTCCGGAGCAAACAGAATAATTGTTGACTTTATTAAAGATGCAGGTTAATGTACCAACTGGTCAGTTTTTGATTAGGGGGGCAGATGATAACAGGAAAAGAGGTAGCTGATAAAGCCAGAGATCTTGGGTTTGATGATATTGGATTTACCACAGCTGAGGTTTTTACATCTCAGCTTGATTACATTGACTCAGGTGACAATAGGTATGACTGGACCAGAATGCTGGGACTTAAATTAAAAGAGAGTATTGATCCTGGTACAGTACTTGATGGGGCGAAAAGTGTAATTGTTCTGCTTCACTGTTATTACAGAGATTTTATTCCCTCTTCCATGACAAATCATTTCGGCAGGTGTTATGTAAATGATGACAGGGTAACCAAAGACG
>CAYYKZ010000405.1:0-2794 GCA_964468455.1 uncultured Leptospirales bacterium
AGACATGGGGTGCAGAGTGTATAGCAAGCCCATCACCAGAAACAAAATACGGAAGGGAGCTGTACCAGGCTGATAAAAATCACCCCGGCGCACTGGGCATTGCCATTAGTGAAGCGGTTGAAATTGCTGCAGAAAGAGAAGATACCAATTACACACTTGGATCAGTACTTAATCACGTTCTGCTCCACCAGACCATTATTGGTGAAGAGGTTAAACTTCAGCTTAAAAAAGCGGGGATAAAGCCCGATGTTCTTATCGCGTGCTGCGGAGGCGGATCAAACCTTGGAGGCCTTATACTCCCATTTCTTCCGGACAAGATGGATGGTGCTGACATAAAAATGCTTGCTGTTGAACCATCAGCCTGCCCCACACTTACTAAAGGTGAATACACCTGGGATTTCGGCGACGGTGCACACTATACTCCACTTGTGAAAATGTACACCCTGGGGAACCAGTTTGTGCCTGCCCCTGTTCACGCCGGCGGCCTTCGTTACCATGGAGACTCTCCCATTATTTCCCAGCTTCACAAGGAGGGGATCATTGACGCGGTGGCATACAACCAGAAAGAAGTTTTTGACGCGGCCCTTCTTTTTGCACGTACAGAGGGGATAATACCCGCGCCTGAGAGCGCCCACGCGATTAAAGGGGCAATTGATGAAGCTAAAAAGGCTGATGAAGAGGGTGTTGAAAAAACTATTATTTTCAACCTTTCAGGCCATGGAAATTTTGACATGGCATCCTACCAGATATACCTGGAGGGAAGCATGACAGATTACGAAATGCCTGATAAAATAATAAAAGAAAACCTTGCAACAATCCCTAAAAGAGAACTGGTATTGGATTAAATTATATATCCCGCCGTATTCCACGGCGGGATATATCAGCAGTTTATTGAGAGTAAAAAAGGGCCATTAAAGCCCTTTTTTTATTTGTAACAAAAAAAGATATAATCGTGACTTATATATGTCTTTAATGAGCAGATATTCCTGCAGATAGTTTAAAATAAGGCTCATCCCGGATTTTTTGAAGAAATAATTTTATAATATGTTTCCACATATACCGGTGTTAGCCCCCTTATATCATTCCGGAGGACAAACGTGAAAACAGGCAGTTTTTTAATATTCCTTTCCATAGTACTTACAATATATATAAGCGGAAATGCCTATATTTTTATCAGGGGGTGGCAGGCCATTCCCCAGACAACATTGATACGGGTGGTATATTCATTGCTGATTCTTTTCCCTGCAGCTGCATTTATTATTGGAGAAGTAGGAGAAAAAACAGGCCTTTTTCAGGACAACCATCTGCTTATACTAATCGGTTCTTTGTGGCTGGCATTTCTCCTTTATGCTGTGCTGTTTACACTTGCAATTGACCTGGTAAGGGTGTTCAATTATTTTTTTAATTTCCTCCCTGACAAAGAGTGGATGCTCAATAAAAATATACCTCTTAAATTAATGGGCCTTGTGGCAGTTTTAACATCTCTTATAGTTTTAGCCGGGTCCGCGATTGCATCCAGCCCCGCAGTAAGGACAATTGAATTAACAGTAAACAGAAAAGCCGGAGGCATGGAATCACTTAATATTGTAATGGCATCTGACATACACCTGGGAAATATTGTAGGAACAGATAAGCTTGACAGGCTGGCCAAACAAATAAACAGCCTTAACCCCGACATTGTGCTTTTTCCCGGAGATATATTTGACGAGAACCTGAAACCTGTGATCAAAAATAATCATGGCTATATTATGGAATCGATCAATGCCCGCTACGGTGTTTATGCAGTTACAGGGAACCATGAATATATTGGCGGAGTTAATGCAGCTGTTGCATATCTTAAAAAGCACGGAGTAAAGCTGCTCCGCGATGAAGCAGTTGTTATTGATAATTCATTTATCCTTGCCGGGCGTGAAGACATAAGCATAAGCAGATTCTCAGGTATGAAAAGAAAAGATCTCCCTGCAATACTGGACACTGTAGACAATGACCTGCCTGTAATTCTCATGGACCATCAGCCCTACAGCATTCATGAATCTGTAAAAGAGGGTGTAAGCCTCCACCTTTCCGGGCATACACACAATGGACAGCTTTGGCCCTTTAATTACATAACCGGCGCTATCTATGACATAAGTCACGGCCACAAAAAAATTAACAATACCCATGTTTATGTTTCCAACGGCTACGGCACATGGGGGCCGCCTGTACGCACAACCGGCAGGCCTGAGATAGTAAACATAAAGATAATATTTGCGAACCAGGAATCCCCAATTCTGCCCTGAATTATATTTGACATGGAAGCTTGATATATGCATACTGTTGCATATTTAAAATTTATAATTTTACCTCAGCAAATTCTGTGACAGGTAAACTGAAATCCGGGGGGATTAGAATGAATATGAAAAACAGCAATACCGGAATTTCTCTCATTAAAAGAGAATTCACAGTTCAGGTATACGAGCTGGACATGAATTCGAAGGCAACAATGGCCTCAATCTGCAACTATCTCCAGGAATCAGGGATAACCCACGGCATGATGCTCATGGACAAAGCAGGCATAAGCGCTGAGGATCTTGTGTTTGTTCTTACACGGCTCCAGGTACGTATGCTCCGCTACCCCTTATGGAAAGAAAAAATTACAGTAAGCACATGGCTCTCCCCTATAATAAACAGGTACGCAATACGGAATTTTATTATAGAATCTGAAAATGGAGATATCCTGGGACTTGCGATTAATTCAGCAGTGCCATTTAATCTTAAAAACAGAAGCGGCAGCAATATAGAAATTGATGTTTCC
>CAYYKZ010000406.1:0-2793 GCA_964468455.1 uncultured Leptospirales bacterium
AAAATATTTTGCAGGATGGGATATTGAGATTATAGCAACAGATATAGCTCCATCAGTTCTTGATTTTGCCAGAGACGGCTTCTATTCTGGAAGGAGAATTGAAAAAGTGCCCCCGGAACTACTGAAAAAATATTTCACCATTGAGGATAAAGAAAAGGGGGTATATCGTGTAAACAACGAGATGAAGAAGATGGTTAATTTCTATTATCTTAATTTTTTTAAAAATCCATTTCCTTCAGATATTGATATAATTTTCTGCAGAAATGTAATGATATATTTTGATAAGGTTCATCAGAAAAAACTTGTTGCTGATTTTTATAATTCTATCCTGGATAATGGTTATCTATTTATAGGACATTCAGAAACACTCCATTCCATATCTGATGATTTTGTGTATAAAAAAATTCTTGAATCCCCTATATATATCCCAAGGCCCAGGAGTTAAACATGTCTTTTGAACTTATAAATGTGGGGATTGCAGATCTTAAAATATCATATTCTCCCAATATTCTTCGAACAATACTTGGATCCTGCGTAGGAATTTGTCTTTATGATGCTGTAAAAAAAGTAGGAGGTATGGCGCATATTATGCTCCCATCCTCAAAAAAGATGGGGGGGAATTTGAAAAAATATTCTGAAACAGCAATACCTCTTATGATTAGTGAGATGGTTGAGGCGGGTGCTGACAGAAAGAATATGACTGCCAAGATAGCAGGCGGGGCAACAATGTTTAAACATGTTGAAAGTTCTTTAATGGGAGAAATCGGGAGAAATAATATTAGAAGTGTCAAGGAAATACTTGCATTGAATAATATTGACATAATAGCTGAAGACATAGGGGAAGATTACGGACGTACAATTGACTTCTATCTTGAAACCGGTGATCTTAAGGTCAAAACAATCGGAAAAGAGATTATTACAATATAGGATGAATATATGGAAAGCATGACAGGTTATGCCTTTATAGAAATGAGTACGGATCAGTTTTCCTACTCAGTTGAAATTAAATCTTTAAATGCCAAATATCTGGAGGTATATGTAAATTTACCTAAAATACTGCGTAATGAAGAAAATGAATATATTAATATACTGAAAAAAGCTTTCAGCAGAGGAAAAGTAGAGCTGAATATTGATTTATTTGACTGGAATAATACTAAACCGGTTGCTCTTAATAAGGAATTGATTGTTAAATATTATAATGAATTAAAGGATATTCATAAAAGCCTTAAACTGACAGAACCCCTGAAATTTGAATCACTCTTAACCTTAGAAGGAGTAACCCAGCGAGAGAGATCTGTTCTCACTGCAAAAGCTAAAAAGGATATTTTAAAGTCGCTTAATATGGTTATAAAAAAAACCATTGAGATGAGAAAAAAAGAAGGGACTGTAATCAAGAAAGATATTCTTTTATCTCTTGATCAGATAGGCAGGGATTCCGGTAAAATCAAGGCATTATCCGGAGCAATGCTCATTGAAAAAAATGATAATCTTAAAAAAAAGCTTATAACCATAACAGACGGTATGATTGATAATTCAAGATTATACTCGGAAATAGCTTTGCTTGCGGATAAACTTGATATCAATGAGGAGCTTGTCAGGCTTAATGATCACCTGAAAAAATTTAAATCTATCATGAATGAAAAAGATCAGATGGGAAGAAAACTTGATTTTATATCACAGGAATTATTCAGAGAGATAAATACCATAGCTTCCAAGTCTAACAGCTCGGAAATATCACATCTGGCTGTTAATGTAAAAAATCATATTGATAAAGTCCGGGAACATTGCAGAAATATTGTATAAAGAGTGATGTTGAGAAAATCAACTTGACAATTAATTTTAATAGAAAGTTATTGAAGATATTATGAAAACAACTTTATTGAACATCGGTTTCGGCAACGCAGTTGTTGCTGAAAGAGTTATAGCAGTAATTACCCCTTCGTCCGCTTCAGGAAAGCGCTTAAGAGAGGAGGCCAGGGAAAGTAACAGGCTTATTGATGCAACTCATGGCAGGAAAACCCGTTCAATAATAATAATGGACAGCAGTCATATTATTCTTTCCGCTATGCAGCCTGAAACACTGGGGAACAGACTTTCAAATAATTCGGATAATTAGAAAGATAATGGTTTTTGTCATTTCAGCGCCCTCTGGAGCAGGTAAAACTACCCTGATAAACAGGCTTCTTCAAAGCAGAGATATTTTTATGTTCTCTGTGTCTACCACTACCCGCAGCAGAAGAGGGGGTGAGGTTGACGGAGTTGATTATAACTTTGTCACCAGGGAAAAATTTCTTGAAATGATCAGTAATGATGAATTTCTGGAGTGGGCGGAAGTTTACGGTAATTATTATGGTACAACCTTAAAAGAGGTTGACAGGATAAAAAATGCAGGTAGATTTCCACTCTTTGATGTTGATATTCAGGGTAGCCGATCTTTAAAAGGTAAAATAGATAATGCTGTTTTTATTTTTATAATACCCCCTTCACCGGGAGTATTAAGGTCCAGGCTGGAGGGTCGGCGGACCGATACAAGAGAACAGATTGAGCTGCGGTTAAAAACAGCTTATGAAGAGATATCTGAATATAAACATTTTGATTATGTTATAATAAACAATGACCTTGAATCTGCATTTAAAAGATTAGAGGCAATAGTAATTGCTGAACAGTGTAAGAAAAAGAATATAGAAAAAAAAATAGAGGAAATACTGGAGGACTTTAATGATTATACCACTTGATAGGCTTCTTTTTTATAACGATAATAAATATATTTTTACTAAAGCTGCAATGAGGGCT
>CAYYKZ010000407.1:0-2793 GCA_964468455.1 uncultured Leptospirales bacterium
CAACAAGACTAACCCCTTTCTTAAACAGAATAAAATCCTTATTATCAACTTTCATTTGCAGAAAGGCCTCAACATTATCTACAGGCTTATTACTGACCTGATTAAGCTGAGCATCTTTTCCCTGCTCACTGCTTATATCAAATGAAAAGGACTCTTCTACTCCCATTCCCTTTCTTGACTGAATTTTATCTTTATATCTGGCTATCTGAGACTCAATCTTATCAATCAGCATGTCAATAGCCGAATAAAAGTCTGCTGCCTTTTCTCTTGCATGGAACTGCACAGCATCACCATTAATAATCAGCTCAGCCGTGTGGTCAATTTTTTCAACATACAGGATAAGATGAATATCAATAAGCTGCTGAAAATACTTTTCAAGCTTTGAAATTCTTTTTTCAGCATATTCTTTGAGCTTATCCGATACTTCAATTTTTCTGCCAGTTATTTTAATTTTCATAGGCTCTCCTGTTTCTTCATCATATTTATTTTTTTTCTTTTATTTGAAGAAGGGATGTTTAAAGACTCCCTGTACTTCGCAACTGTTCGGCGCGCAACGGGTATACCGCTTTTCTTCATATGCGCTGCAATATCTTCGTCACTGTAGGGCTTTTCAGGATTTTCACTCCCTATAATAAGCTGAATCATTCCCTTTACCCTGTCAGAAGACTGCTGATCTTCTTCATCACTTCCTGACTGATTTTTAAGTTTTGACACAAAAAAATATTTTAACTCAAATACACCCCATGGAGTCTGTACAGCCTTATTGCTGGCTACCCTGCTCACTGTAGACTCATGAACCCCCACATCATCTGCTACATCATGATGTGTTAAATACTTTAAATGACCGGGCCCTTTTTCCAGAAATTCCTTCTGGTATAACATAATAGATTTCACAACTGTATAAATTGTTTCACGTCTTGTAGAAATATTTTTAATTAATGACCTTGCTTTACTTATTTTTTCATTTAAATAATTATACTGCTCTATATCATCTTTTTTCTTATTCATAAGATTCTGATAATAGACACTTACCCTCACAGATGGAATCCAGTCATCATTATGAGTAACCACAATTTCACCGTCAAAAAGTTTTACATCAAGATCTGGAACAAGATATTTTACTTCACCTGTAGAAAAACCTCGGCCAGGGAAAGGATTTAAATTCTGTAAAAGACGGCTTTTTTCAATCACTTCTGATTGATGAATATCCATATTTCTTGATACTGCAGCATAATCAAGCTTTTCCAGGTCATGAAAATGAAATTCAATAATTTTGTGAAGCACCTTGTCGCGAGGATAGTAATAACGAGCCTGAACCAGCAGAGTATCCCTGATATCATAGGCGGCACACCCTACCGGATCAAAATGCTGGATTGTTTTGATAATTTTTTTTATTTTTTCATCATCCAGATCAATTTTTTTAATTAACTCCGGATTACAGAAGCCTTCATTACTGAGGGATGTAATAATTTCTTCATAAACACAATATTCACGAACATTTCGTGCAGTCATTTTTGCCTGCCATAATAAATGGTCAGCCAGACTCTCCTTTACCGTTATTGCATTCTCAATATAATGTCTCTGCTTATCATCATCTCCACTCACACCTCGAGGGAAACCTTCATCATAATCATTCAGATATTCCTTGTCTCCGGAAATCCTGTCTGTTCTTTCATCCCCGCTTAATGTTCTATTTACTCCCTCTTCAAGCGGATTAGCAGCAGAAGATGATGAGGACTCCTCTTCAATTACAGGATTTTCAAGAAATTCTTTAGATATCAATTCAGCCAGTTCAACATTTGACAGCTGAAGAATTTCAATTGACTGCCTCAAAGATTGAGTCATAATAAGCTTTTGAGACTGTTTTAATCCTAAACTTAAGCCTGTTTTCATTCCACCGCTTTATTAGTCTTTATTAAAAATCTGTAAAACAAAAATACAAAGACATTTCCAAAACCGGCAATATCCATATAAATCAACAATTGCCTGTACATTAATAATACTGCTAAATTTTCAAAAGTCAATTACGAAACAGAAAAGCTCAGGAATTCAACCTGAGCTTTAAATAATCCTGTATATTTTATCAGTACTATTCTTTCAACTCTGCTATAAAGATACTATTATTTACCATAAAACTGTTAAAACTCTATAAAGGCTAAACAGTAGAACAAAAACCTTTTAGCCAGATTTCAGGTTTTCAATAGCCCTCTGAATATTTTTTTGTATTTGTTAAGTAAAATCTCACACCAAGGGCAAACTGAAACCCCTGTACAGATTCGTCTTCAATGTCATTTTCATAAAATGACTTATGGTAACCCATTTCAAAAAAAGGTGAAATCATCTGGGTTGCATCAAACTGCAGCCCGGTCCAGAAGGCAGCCGCAACCCCTGAATCATTTACATTAACATCTTTAGGAATCGCTTCAATCCGCACATCAGACATGGAATATCCGACTAAAAAAGTATTCCTCCAGCTCAACCTGAATCTTTCAAGTACCGGTAAAACAGGAGTAAAAACCACACCTGCCATTACAGTTGCATGTTCATAATTTATTTCATTTGCCAGATTTGCATTTTCTGTTGCTTCAGTGACGGTAGATCTGAAATAAAGATCAATTGCCTCATTAAGCCCGTAACCGAGGCCAAGTCCAAAGCCTGTCTGATTTTCCAGATCATCAGCATTAACTTTAGCACCCATAAGGTCTATATAGAAGGAGGCAAAGGATTGGGATACAGTACCTATAAGTATTAAAAATATAAATAATAACCGTTTCAATGTATTTCTCCTTGAAA
>CAYYKZ010000408.1:0-891 GCA_964468455.1 uncultured Leptospirales bacterium
AATGAGCTTTTTTCATTTTTCTATTTGAAGTCAGTGCGGCAGGTATCAATAGTCTTTAGAAATTCAGCGGGTGACATTATGGGGATAGTCCCTTTCGGATAATCTTTTGTATTTCTTGTAACTATTATATCAATACCTCCCCTTACTGAAGCAAAGTACTGGATGGAATCTTCAAAGTCTTTTATATTTGAATTCAAGGCAAGATCAATTATATCGCCGTCAATTGGAATTATGTTTATGATTGACCTGAAAGCTTTAATTTTTTTCCGGGCTTCTTTGCTGCCCAGATATTTTGATAATAAATAAAATAAGTTCCATATTATAAGGGAGGAAACATATGCATTAAATTTATTATTTTCTATAAGGGTGAAAATTTTCACTGCATTGGCGTAATAATCCTCTCTTTCATATAGAAAATCAAGGATAACATCAGTATCTATTAATACCTTCATTTATGTTTATTTTCCAGATAATCTGTTATTGAAGAATGGAAATCAATCTCCTTTTTACCTTTCAAAATGCCGCCAAGTGATCCGGTTACAGGAGGGATATCTGATGACTCTGTCTCAATTGAACTGCTGTCGGATAAAACTTTTAAATAGTCTTCAATTATACGTGAAAGACTTTTATTCCTGCCGCTGGCGTAAATTTTTGCGCGTTTAATAATATTTTTGTCTATTGATATGGTTAATTTTGTCTGCATATTGTCACCTTTACGTATAAAATACATTTAATATATACGTATGTCAATAAAAAATATTATCCCGGTAAACTGATTTTTGTAATTTTAAAAGAATAAACTATTTTCTCAGCCCCAGCACCCCAAGGAGTCCCCTGGTGATTTCCCGGGCAACTGTTCTCCCCACCTGCCTGGCAACGGTACTCCCCAGT
>CAYYKZ010000408.1:901-2779 GCA_964468455.1 uncultured Leptospirales bacterium
ACAATCTGCTTTATAACAGTTAATGTCATTTCCGCATAAATTAAATACCAGTATAGATTAAAAGAAAGCGCTACTTCCTCAGCCCCAGAACTCCAAGGAGTCCCCTTGTGATTTCCCGTGCTACAGTCCTTCCCACCTGCCGGGCAACAGTACTTCCCAGTATCTTTTCTGCAGTACTCTTCTCCTTCCTGGCTCTTCCTGATGGCTTTGCGGAGCTTTTCCCGATTTCAGCTTCAGCCGCATTATCCAGAGATTCAATTTTTTTTGTAAGGATTTCGTATGCGCTCTCCCTGTCAATTTCCCTGTTGTACTTATCAGCTATCTTTGATTTTTCTACAAGAGCATCTATTTCATCTGGAGAGAGAATATCCATTCTTGAAGCAGGAGCACATAAAAGAACTGCTGCAAGAGGTGTTGGATTACCCTTTTCGTTTAAAACTGTTACAGCCGCCTCTCCAATGCCAAGGGATGTTAAAAGCTCCTCGGTATTGTAATAATCTGATAAGGGATAGTTTTGTGATGTGAGTTTAATCATTTTTCTGTCAACAGCGGTAAAAGCCCTTAATGCATGCTGGATTTTTAATCCAAGCTGTCCAAGTACTGCAGCGGGGACATCTGATGGATTCTGAGTGAAGAAATATATGCCAACACCTTTTGATCGGATAAGCTTGATTACTGTTTCAATCTGGTTAAGCAGAGCCTTTGAAGATTCCTTGAAAATGAGGTGAGCCTCGTCTATCACTATAACAAGTTCAGGCTGGTCACTGTCCCCTTTTTCCGGGAAGGTCTGATAAATCTCCGAGAGTAGACAGAGCATAAATGTGGAAAAAAGTTTGGGCCTGTCCTGTATATCCACAAGGCGTATAATCGAAATTATTCCCCTTCCATTTTCATCAATCCGTGTAAGATCATTTACATTAAATGATTCTTCACCGAAAAATCTGTCTGCACCCTGCTGCTCCAGTTCAATTATGCGCCGCAGTATTGTGCCTGTGGATGCTGTGGATATACGTCCGTAATCTTTTTCGACTTCTTCTTTACCTTCATCAGTAATGTACTGAACTGTTTTTTTTAAATCATTCAGGTCAAGCAGGGGAAGATTGTTGTCATCACAATATTTGAATATGAGTGAAATAATGCCGGACTGGGCATCATTAAGTTCCAGTATTTTAGATAAAAGCACAGGTCCGAACTCAGATACAGTTGCTCTGAGTCGTGCACCCTTTTCATCAGAGAGAGAAAGAAGTTCAACAGGTAATTCCTGAGGTGAGTATTCAATACCTATTTTTTCATGGCGTTCATTTATTTTATCCCCGGCTGTTCCGGGTGCTGCCAGGCCGCTAAGGTCACCTTTTACATCCATGAGCAGAACAGGTATGCTTTTGTCAGAGAGCGATTCAGCGAAAAGCTGAACTGTTTTTGTTTTACCCGTACCTGTTGCCCCTGCGATAAGCCCGTGGCGGTTAAGTGTTTTAAGAGGAACTTTTACATGTGTCTCCGGTAAGGCTTCATTATCCAGGATTGCGGTGCCGAGAATTATTGAATCACCTTTATATGTATATCCTTCTTTTATATAATTTCTGAATGTTTCTCGCTTGTCCATTATCAGCCTCTCGCAATTAAATAATAATTCAATGATAATCAATTGGCTTAAAATTTCAATTACTATTCCGGATTCTAATATAACACTTGTAATTCTTTCCGGAATGTCGGTGAAAAATTTAATCCATTTCCCCCTGTCTGCCAGCTCGCTTCTACCCGCTTCTCAAAAGCCCCCTAAATCCCCCGGAGGGGGACTTTTAAAAGAAGTTTGGAAATAAATTTTAACTTCAAAAAAGCTTTTAATTTAGAATTGTTTGTTATTGAACTTAAAGCAAG
>CAYYKZ010000409.1:0-2778 GCA_964468455.1 uncultured Leptospirales bacterium
TAAAACTTCATTTTTATTTATCAACCTCAATCCTTACAATAGTCCTGTTAGACATTAGCCAGCCCCTGTCAGAATCGGGCTTTTCTGTATATTTAATAAACTCAATATCACCCTTCATATTTTCAACCGGTTCTCCTGTTTTCCGGTCTATCCTTACACATTCGAAATATATCATTCTATAATTAAATTTTTTACCTTCAGCATCTGATTTCACATTTTCTTCATTATATTCTCCTATCTCACTAATAAGAAAGTCCGAGAAATAATAGTTTCTATAGAGCTGATTAAAAACATTTATATCTTTAGGATAGGCTTCACATTCTGCATAATCTCTGTAGTTCATATTCTTTACAGCATCTGCCCATTTCATTAGAATATAAGCCGGATCCACAAAAACCGGATCATTTTTACATGAAAAAGCGATTACTGCCAGGAAAGAAAATAAAAGAATTTTTCGAAGTATTGTCATTATTAAATTCCGGAATTATAATTTTTAAAAAACAATGAAACTATATCAGGCCCAGTTCCTTTTCTGAAAAAACCTGAGCAGAGAACTTTTCAATCTGAACACCTTCTCTTTTCCAGGAATCTCCCGGAAGCCCTGCCTTATAGCATGTATGAGTTAAAAATTCAGATTTATCCCATCCCTGTTCTACCGGTACCTGAGGAAGAAGAAGCCCCCGGTTATATCCTTTTGAAATAATAAGGCCGTCTCTCCCCACAACAATATCATTGATATCTGTCACATCCTCAATAGGGCTCATTATAGATATTTCAATATCTATTAAAGAATACTCCTTTTCAGATAAAGGTGTAAACCTTGGATCATTGAATGCAGAGGAAAGAGAGACTTCTTTCACAGTTTCAGGTATAGGCTTGACACCCTGGATGTAGCCGATACACCCCCTGAGCTGCCTGTCAAGGTGTAATGTAACAAAGGCACCGGTTTTCTCCATAAATATTTCATCAGAAAAGTCAGGAGTCTCGATTCCTGCATTAATTCCCAGTTTTTCAGAAATAGTTTTCCTGGCCAGCTGCAGCAGTTTTACCTGCTGCTCTCTATTAAGATCAACCATAATTACCCCTTTGAATCTGAAGTGAAAACAGCGGAAAGATATCCCACCACCTGATCCTTTGAACCTGCAGTATCACCTGAATTGGCATATTTAACCACCTTAACTTTTTCAGCCCCCATTGAACGGCATAAAGTCATGCCTGAAATAAGCGGACCTTCACCGCAGGCCTCGGCTTTACCGCTTTTCAATAAGGTGCTTACACTGTTTTCATCAAATGATTCGATGCTGTTTATCAGTTTTTTATCCATCTCAACTGCGCTGCTGTAATTATGATAATGGGACAGATCAGTTGAGATTACTACAGCAAACTTTTTGTCAATACCTTCAAGCACAGATGCAATCGACTCACCGATCCCTCTGCATAAATCCGGATCAGTTGTACCAATAACCACAGGTACAATCTTCGAGTTTCCGCTTACCACCTGAACAAAAGGTACCTGAACCTCGAGTGAGTGCTCAAGCTCGTGTGCCTCCTTTAAAAAAGTGAAGCCCTCAATAGAAAGCAGATTCCCGCCTATATGTGAATCAATAGCCATGTCTCCAAGTGGTGTGGAATATATACCTTCAGGAATGACTGAAGCGCCTTCGAACCGCCCCCTATGCGAAGGGGCAAGAATAATATATGTATCAATATTAAGGTTTTCCAGGTAACTGAAGCCGTAACCAGCCACAGGCCCTGAATAGATATACCCGGCGTGAGGAGAGATTATCCCATAGACATTTCCGCTGATTTGCGGCCTCTCTTCTTTTGCATCAGTTAGAAACTGACTTATCATACTTTTCAGCTTTTCAGGGTTTCCGGGATAGAAGGAACCTGCAACAACCGGATGACGCTGGTACATATTATTACCTCCTGCTTTACAGCCGGGCTTCTATATAGCTGAATATCTCTTTTGCCACATCTTCCTTGCTTAACATGGGAAGTTCAATTTTACTCCTGTCCTTGAAAAAAATAGTCATAATATTTGTATCTGTACCGAATCCCGCCCCTTCCCTTGATACATCATTTAAACATATCATATCAAGGTTTTTTTCAACAAGTTTCCCCAGGGCATATTTTTCTGTATCAGTTGTTTCTGCGGCAAAACCTGCTACAAAAATATTTTTTATATTATTCTCAATCCGGGCCTTTGCTACATTTTTAAGTATATCCGGAGTTTTTCTCATTGAAAGTGTAATTTCACCATCAGTTTTCTTTATCTTCTCTTTCACCTTTTCAAGAGGAGCATAATCAGCAGGAGCAGCTGACATTACCAGTACTGAATTTTCACCTATCTCGGAAAGAACTGCTTTCAGCATATCTTCAGTGGAATCTACAGATATGGTGCGGTACTTTTTTCCTTCAATCATTGAAGCGTCAATCGGGCCATGGATAAATACAACCTCCCTGCCCAGCTCCATGGCAGCATCTGCGAGAGCAATCCCCATTTTACCGGTAGATGCATTGGAGATATACCGTACAGGATCAATCCACTCCCTGGTGGGGCCTCCTGTTATAATAATTTTACTTTCCTTCAATAACATCAAGAGCTGTCCTGTATATTTTATCAATATCAGCAAGTTTACCCTGCCCTTCATCACCGCATGCGACAACGCCGGTGTCTGGTTCAACAAAGTATACTCCACGTTTTTTAAGCTTTTCAATATTCTCCTGTACTGCCCAGTGACTGTACATATCAGGATTCATTGCAGGCGCCATAAG
>CAYYKZ010000410.1:0-2759 GCA_964468455.1 uncultured Leptospirales bacterium
AGTTAATAATTCCAGACTAATATGTTTTGCTACATCTGAACCTCTCATGGGCTCTGATGTTTCCGGTATAAGATGTACTGCTGAAAAACAGGGAGATGACTATATACTCAATGGAACAAAGTACTGGATAACAAACGCCGGTATAGCAGATTACATGACTGTTTTTGCAACAACAGATCCGGAAAAAAAACATGCAGGGATTTGCGCGTTTGTTGTTGAGCGGGATCAGGAAGGGGTAACTGTAGGGAAAAATATTCCAAAGATGGGACAGAAAAGTTCCAATACCGCGGGGTGGAACTTTAAAAATGTAAGAGTAAAGGCGGAAAATGTTTTAGCCGGAGAAGGGGAGGGGTTTGCATTGGCAATGAAAACATTTTCCAGAACCAGGCCCATAATCGGAGCATTTGCGGTTGGTGCTGCTAGGTCTGCAATGGAGTATGCCATAGATTATGCAAAAAAACGAAGAGCCTTTGGCACAAAGATTTCAAATTTTCAGGCAATACAGCATAAAATTGCGGAGATGTATCAGAAGGTTGAAACATCAAGGCTGCTGGTTTATAAATCAGCATGGGAAGCTGACAATGGTATTGATCCGACTGTTAATGCATCAATTGCCAAGTTTTATGCAACTGAATCTGCAATGGAAGTTGTTAGTGAAGCGCTTCAGATAATGGGAGGTTACGGATATACAAAATATTTCCCTGTTGAGCAGCTTTTTCGTGATACCAGGCTTTTTATGATTTATGAAGGTACAAGTGAAGTCCAAAGAATGATAGTTTCCGGGTTTGCTTTAAATTCATATGTACCTGCACTGCCTGCACTGGAGGATTTACCGGTTAACAGGGAGTTTGATCCCCTTAGTGAAGAAAATAATGATAGAAGGGTATGGAGATGCAGAATGTGCGGATACGTTCATGAAGGGGACGAGGCCCCGGAAGAGTGTCCTCTCTGCTTTTTCCCGGGATCAGCTTTCAAAGGAATTGAGTAATTTTTTTAAATGGTTTATGCGGAGTAATATTTCTTCGCATAAACCATTTATATGTTCCTGATCTGCGAAAGTAAAAAACTTGGAGGTCTGTTCATAAAATTCATTTTTTTTCTCTTCAAAAAGAATTACTGTTTTTATTAATTCTTTTTCTGATAAATTTTTCTGTTTTAAGTTTTCCGGAACTATTCTTGTGAGAATAAGGTTTATATAGGTGCCGTATTCACCAACCAGATTTGTGCTGTTTTGAGCTGAACCGCTTTTACTTTCGATAAGTTTTTTGATTAGAGAAAAAAAATCATTATCCTGAAGAGAAAGAGAATTGAACAGATTTTTGATATCTGAATTTAAAGTATTATCTGCCAGTTCTTTATATAATTTTGCACTGTATTCGTGAAATTTTAAAGCCGCATCAAGTACAACATCGTTATTTTTTATTGTGCTGATAACTTCCTGCATGCACTTAATTCCCTGGCAGAAAAGCAAACATAAGCTTGATCCCTATTCGCGCAAGTATAACCTGAAGAGCTATGCACACAACAGAAAGGACAGCAATATACATTGCAGATTCTTTAATCCCCATGGATAAAACCAGAAAGGGAATTATTAGCGAGACTATGAACAGTACTGCACCATAAATAATTTTTGTTTTAAGTGCAGGAGTAGAAAGCTTTTTAAACCGGTTTTTTGCGTCAAATAAACCTGTAGCATAGGCTGCAGCAACAGTGAATGGGAAAAGATATGCCATAATTTCAGCACCGTATAAAAGTTTAATCCCCATTGAGGCATCAAGAATAACTGAAAGAATTATGAAAAAAGGAATAAAAACAGAAATTGCCTGGGGGAAGTGAAGCAGAATAGGATGGAGATCCAGTTCCATCATTATAAAATAACGTTTAAAAGAAATGTTGTACTTATATTCTTCAAAAAGTTTTTCCGGCACCCCGCATGCAGGGCATACATCTTTCAGTTTCCCTTTTTCCATTATGTAATTACAGGCCTTGCATCTTACAAAATCTTTCATTATTTACCTCGTAGAATCAATTTGTGAATTATCACTCTTATTAAATATTATAATAGGATAGTATAATTATCAAGTAATATTCTATTTTATATTTATTCTTACTTTGTCAGTTAATTCCAGAATTTTAAAAAAGTCTTAATCTATTCCATGCTTATTATAAATTCCTGCATCAATAATATACAGTTTCATTTTCAAATATATGGGTATTCGTTAGAAATTATCCAATGAATTCAGTCTTAACATAATATAAATATTCTCTTTATTTTTTTAATACTGAAACAGGTGTGAATATCCCGGTGAAAGTAAGAAAGATATATCTGCATTAAAGGGATGGAGTCGTAAATGTTAAAGTGGATTAAGGCAAGAGCAATACTTATAACAGTGCTGGTTATTGCATCTCTTGTTATTATGAATATTGCAGCGAATCTTTATATGGATTATATTACCCAGAATATTATTGAAGAATACGATAAAAAGAATCGGGAAAATTCTTTTCTGCTTGAAAGCCTTATTGAACATCAAAACTGGTCTCTGGAACTAATCCAGTCAATTCTTGAAAATAAAGATTTTAAAGGGAACCTTAATCATAATGAAACAGTTTTTGCAAAGTGGTATTATTCATTTAAAGGGACAGATGAGTACTGGGACATCCCTGATGACCAGAGAGAAGTTTTTGACAGCATAGTTGAAGTTAACTGAACACGTTCCGCGACGACGTCAATGTGGTCGAGAGTCTGCTGAGCTGGATGG
>CAYYKZ010000411.1:0-2758 GCA_964468455.1 uncultured Leptospirales bacterium
GGCCGATTTCCTCATTAATAATCTGCGAAACCAGGTTCCTGTTAATGGCAAGTTCCCCTGCCAGGGCATTAAGATTAAGAGAGGGGTCCCTGTATATTTTCTCCTGATCCATCAGGTCAAGGAGCTCCTGTTTATACTGAAGCGCCTCTTCCCTGTTAAGACCTGATCTTTCATATTTCCTCTGATCAGGCTCCCTGTCAGATGCAGACATAAACACAGAGGCCTGCTGAAATCCCCTGTACCCCAGATAATAGAATCCCACTGCTGCAACAAGAGGAACTATCCGTTCCAGGTCAAGACTCATGTTTCCTGTAAGTCTCAACAGTGTTACCGGTATAAGCAGCACAAAGGAAAAGGCATATAGTCCTATGAAATAATATATCCATGACAGGTTTATTCTGTCGATTGTTGAAAATTTCTCTTTGATCATCTCCTGATATTCTGAAACCTTTTTCCAGAGTAGTACCAGATAAACCCACATGTGAACCTGCGAAATAATTCCCAGAACCTGGGATGGAAGATAAAGCTTCCCCTGCTTAAAAAATGCTGTAAAAACTGCAAGCTTCTCCGGACCAGGTTTTACATAAAAAGGGAGAAGCACAGTTATGCCTATAATAAAAGGTATAAATAAAAGTGAATACTTCCAGGTGAATCTGAAATCGGCATCAGTTAAATAGTATAAATATAAAAGGCAAAGGGGGCCAAGAGTAAAGGAGAGAGGGAGGCCTGTGAGTATCATATGGGGGATATGATAATAGAGATTAGTATAGGTAAAAACCCCATGACTTATACTTGCTGTAATAACCAGAATTGTAATGGAAAGAATCTTATTGGCTTTACTGTTCTCAGAGGCGGCGCCCCATATTACCACGCTTAAAAACAGGCCCTAGCCAATTCCCAGTGCAGTAATTACAGATATGATGTCAAAGGTTATGTTCATAAATCAATAATTACACAGGGTATATTTTAAGTCAATTATCTATGTAGTCGATGTGAATGTGATTGCAGGTTAAGCTTTCAAATTATAGCAGCCTGCTCCGGTCCTGGAGTTTATTCTTAGCAACCCCTTATTCCAGTTCAGCAATTAATATTGATGATACATAAACATTTTTCTTTAATTTTATATTCTTCAACAATATTAATTCCTTAACTTTAATTGGAAACAAAATGCTCTTATATCCCCGCCGCCGAAGGCGGCGGGGATATCAAAAACAGCATAATTACACTAAAAGATATCTTTAGGAATAATTATTGATTCTTCAATCATTTTATGTCTTAACATAGCTGATTTAGATAATTAAGACTTTATCTTTTTATTATGTTAAACCGCTAATGTAACTTAGCGGTTTTTTTGGGAAGTTACGTAAAGACTTCTCTGAGTTATATGACGCAGCAAAAATTACAGTAAATGTATTCAATAACTAAGAATTATATTTTTCATCTTTTTTTAAAAGTGAATTCAATTTTTTATCTAATGACCATATTTGAGCATCAACTTTTCTTGCGGTAACAATAATTAAACTATCGATTAATCCAACACCATGTGATGTTAATTTGTTTTGTGAAGAATATTTACCGGCTTCAATCCATCCATTTTCAATAATCGCTTTTGGAAGATTTTCCCAGTAGAGAGAAATGATTTCAATTTCGCGTTTGCTTTTTGCTCCCTGAAGTAATTCACCAAAAATGCACTCGATCGCTAATACTTTCCGATTTTCCAGCAAATCTTTGACTTTAGAATAGTATTCCGGATTATTTTTTAAGAATTCAATCCAGATTGAAGTATCAAGAATGATCATCTTTTTCTGTTAGCTTCCCGTACTGTAGATGCAGAAAAATCTTTTGAAAATTTCAATGGTTTTTTTGATATTTCATCGTTTAATGCATTAACTTTTTTTAGAGAAAGCCATTCTTCAAGCGCAGTTACGAGACTTTCGGTAAGGTTTTTACCACCTGCGAAATGTTTTACGTCATTTACTAATTCATCCGGAATAAGTGCTGTTACTTTCATGATGAAAATATACGATGCTATATCGTATATGTCAAGAGTAAATTTAATTTTTTACGATATATTATTTTTTTGCTATGGCACATAACTACAAAAAAACGAATTCAACTTAAACAAAATCTTCCCTGATCTTATTTACCGCATATACTTTTGATTCATAAAAATCTTTCTTTAATTTTGCTTTTACAGAATTTTTATTGATAAATTTTTTCCTAATGCTTTTGTTACTTTTAATAAAGTTGATAGTTTTATATCTTCTGAATGATTCTCAATTCTGGGAATTGCACTCTTTGTTGTCCTGATTTTTTTTGCCAGTTCTTCCTGAGTTAAACCACTTTTTTCCCTTTCCTGTCTTAGTATTAAACCTATCTTAAATTCTTCGAAACCTTCATCATATCCATTTGCAAATTCAGAATCATTAGCTTTTCTTTTATTAATATATTTTTTCAGATCACTCATGATTTTCTCCTGTTTAAATAATCACTTCTATAATCTTCTGCTCTTTTAATTTCATCAGAAGGTGTCTTCCTTGTTTTCTTAATAAATCCATGTGTAAGGATTATGATAGATCCTTTATCAAAGAAGCAGAATATTCTATATATATTTGAACCTTGCTGGATTCGGCATTCCCTCTTTTAAAAAACAAGTATATTTATACTATACTATTTAAATATCTTTTATCTCTATAAGAATTGGCATATGGTCGCTGAGATGAATCCAATCTGCGTAATTTTCAATTTTTAAAGATAC
>CAYYKZ010000412.1:0-2752 GCA_964468455.1 uncultured Leptospirales bacterium
ATGAATTCGGAATAAATTCAAGCCTCTCCATTGCATATTATATTGTACCTGCATCAACAACCTTAAGCATAGGTGGAAGATACCAGTACTTTAAAACAAACTATGACAACAGTGCAATGGGTGAGACTACTCACCATTTTTACGGAATATCAGCTCCTGCAACTTAATCATTCACCCTCTAAAAAATTGCTTATGAAAAACCCCGCAAATCCAGGCGGGGTTTTATATTATTATATTATTACCTGAAAAGCAGAACTACATTGTAGGGATATTGGAAGCCCTCTCCTTTTTCAGTTTCTCCTCTTTTTCCTTTTTCTCTTCTGCAAGCCTTTTCATCTCTGCCTCTTTTTCCAGCTGCTCCTGCGCCTCTTTTCTCAGCCGTTCATCCTCCTGTTTTTTCAGCTCTGCAGCTTTCATTCTTTTCTCCTCTGCAGCCTTTTTAGCACGAGCAGCCTCTTCAGCTTTGTCTGCTGAATTCTCAGCCTTTACCGGCTGATCCTCTTCAATCGAAGCATCTGCAATAGTTTCATTGAGTAGAGTCTCTTTTATTTCAATGGTAAGATCAGGGATCTCCTGAATTTTAATCTCCCTGACTTCTGTCTGAATCTCAATTTTCTCAGCAGGTGTCATATCCATAACAGGTATATCCATTCCACCTGTAATTACCTGCTCAACCACTCTTTCATCTATATAATCCGTTGTTCTACCTGTCTCAACAGCAATACTCATCTCCTCAATTATCTTCCCCTCTTTTACAGGATTAACAGCAACAGTCCCTTTTGCAACTGCAAGTTTTGCACCCTTTTTACTGCTTGTAACAGTAAAGCTTGTACCCCGCACCGAAGCTACAGCTGTAGGGGTTTTAACCTGGAAACCTGTGCCTTGAAGCCTTGTCAAAGTAAGGAACACCTTGCCATTATCCATATCCATAACTGTATTACTTCCTGTCTTTTCGGCAATCGAGGTGACAGTGACTCTGCTATTCTCATTAATCCGTATAACACCCGATGTCCCATAGATAAGATCCGCAACAGACTTTTCCCCTGTTGTAATGACATCACCTGCAGTCACAATATCCCCCTGCACCGGATTTTTTCTGCCTGATGCACCTGCTATTTCAACAGTTCCAAGAACAAACTGAATTTTAAAACTGAATAAATTTTCACTATCAGCAGAAGATTCTTCTTTTTTTCCGCATGAAACTAAAATACTAAATAAAAGAATAAGTATAATTAAAGGTATTTTTAGATTTTTCATAGCCGCCCTCATTTTTAATGGGATTTTGCCCCATTCCGGAATATTGCTGAATGGCACTCTGAATATTATTATGCTTTTTGAATATTTCCTTCAAGCTTTTTTTTAACCGAGTCTCCAGTAATCAGGTTATCAGAAGAATATTAAACTTTCTCAGCAAATTCAATATTTAATGCTTAATTATAATAATCCGTTTTTTGCTATACAAACAGATTTATCCGGTCATTATATCTCAAATTTCAGATAAAGGGAATGCCATGATCTACGCAGCAGCATTACTTATAATGACAACAACAGTAATAACAGCTTTATCATTTTATCTATGCAGAAAGGTAATAAAACCGGATGTTACCCCCTATGATGAAACATTCAAAATGGAGCTTGAATTAAACCGCTTTACAATCAGCTACTACAATTCACTCCCTAAAGAGGAAATATTTATCGAATCTCCAAATGGTTACAAAATTCACAGCATATGGGTTCCTCTTACCGGATCAAAAAAAACAGTAATACTTCTCCACGGTTTCACATACACCCTCTATGGATCAGTCAAATATGTTGAATTTTTCAGAAATAGAGGATTTAATGTACTCATGCCGGACAGCCGCTTCCATGGTAAAAGCGGAGGGAATAATATTACATTCGGTTTTTATGAAAAATACGATGTAAAAACCTGGGTAGACCTGGTAACAGAAAAAACCGGCTCACCTGAATGTATAGGGATACACGCTGAATCAATGGGAGCCTCCATTGCAATGCAGCATGCTTCAATTGACAGCCGTGTTTCATTTTACATAACAGACAGCATATTTTCCGATATGGAGGATGCTCTGGCTCACCGGCTTAAAGAGGATTATCATATGCCCCGCTTCCCCTTTATACCCCTTGCATCATTAATAAGCAGGCTTCACGGGGCAATGTACTTCAGAGAAATATCCCCGGAAAAAATAATACCAGGTTTAACTGTACCTGTTTTCTTTATACATGGGAGTTCAGACACCTATGTTCCGGCATACATGTCGCAGCGTTTATATGACAAAAAAAAGAATAACAGAAAAATATGGATCGCTCCTGATTCGGAACACACCATGTCATATATTGATCATAGAGAGGAGTATGAAAAACAGATGGATGATTTTTTAGCTTTTTACTGTAATGGTTTTAACAGCAAAACCCATTACAATGGTTCCAATTAATCCCATTACAAGAATTACAATTCTTATATTCGTGGAATCAAGTGTCAGCACAGAGATAGCTATCATCGCCCACATAAATGAAATTGAAAAAATTTTCATTTTAAGGCTCATCCCCTTCTCTTCAGCAAACTGTTTAACAAATTTTCCAAATACCCTGTTGGAAACCAGCCAGTTATACCACCTCTCCGAACTTTTGGCAAATAAAGACGCGGAAAGAAGAACAAAGGGGGTTGTAGGGAGCCCTCTTACAACAATACCCAGACAGCCCACACCAAGGGAAAGAAATCCCAGCACTATATATA
>CAYYKZ010000413.1:0-1373 GCA_964468455.1 uncultured Leptospirales bacterium
CTGCTTATGAGTGTTTTTTATAATTTGCAGGAGTTTTGAATATATGCTGATATATCATTAGATTAGCTTAAATATTATTGTTGATAAAAATTCAGCAGCCCTGTAGCATCCTGCAGTAGCAGAAAAATATTTGTTATTTTTATTGTAATAATGGAGTAGTTAAGTGAAATATTTAATAAGAATTTTTGTTGTTATGATATTCTGTTTTTTTATGCTTTCCTGTAAAACAGATACTTTCATGTCCGAATCTGAGTATAATGCCCAATTATCCCAGTATGGAGATCAGACGGATCTGAAACAGTTTGTTGCTGATTTTATTAAAGCAGTTGAAACGGGGAATCGGGACAGGGCCCTTATTTTTTTTGATAGAGATAATTATCTGGCTCAGGCCTCTATTGGTATAGGTAAAGACCAGTATCTGATTGAGGGATTGATGCTCCCTGCTGAGGAATTTATTGATGACAATAATGCAATGAATATTAATCATCTTAAAAGTCTTACTGTTAAATCAATAATTTACGGTATTGAAGATTACTATGCTGAAGTTCGAGGTGAAGCAGCTTTAAACAGCGGCAGGAAAGTCCCCTTTACACTTTTAATACGCAGGGACTCAAAGGGCAGGTTTACAATCAATCCTCCTGTAGGATGATAATACAGAATTTTCAGGCAGTATTAATGGGAATTTTTGAGTATTATATGGGGATCATCTGAATCCGAATTGTGCGGATATCTCCTTTGATGTATTTTTGACTTCTCTTAGAATTGATTCCTTCATGTCATTGACCCGGTCAGCATTTCCTGTCAGGGCAAATGCTGCAATAATATGACCGCTGTGGTTGAATATGGGCCCTCCTATTCCGGCCATGCCGATAAAATTTTCCTCCCTGTCAAAGCTGATCCAGTCACTCCTCACCTGCTTCAGCTCTTTAAGAAATTCCTCTTTGTCGGTGATTGTGTTTTCTGTTAGAGGCTCAAAATTGTAGTCTTTAAGCGCTTCATTGAGCCTCTGTGGTGTCATCCCTGCAAAAAGGATTTTGCCTATGCATGAGCTGTGGATAGGGATTACTGTGCCTGACTGGGGAAATGTTTTGAAGTTTTTATCAGGTTCTGCTCTGAATAGAATGAGGGCTTTTTTCCCCACCAGCATTCCCACATTTACCGGTTCCTGAAACTTGAAGCAGAGCCGCTCCATCCATACTCTTGCTGTGGTGAGCATATCCATATTTGCCGCATAGCTCATGCCCAGCTGAAAGAGCCTGGGCCCAAGGCGGTATTTTTCTGTAAAGGGATCTTTTTCCAGATAGTTCATCAGGGCAAGTGTGGTAACAAGTCCCTGAATTGTGGTTTTGGGGAGTGACAGGCTCCTGGCTATA
>CAYYKZ010000413.1:1383-2728 GCA_964468455.1 uncultured Leptospirales bacterium
AGGTACCGAATGATGAGGATATCATCAATGCTGCTAAAGTTGCAAATGCCCATGCTTTTATTATCTATATATAATGACAGAATTTCTCCGGCTCTTTTAACTGATTGTATTATTTTTTTGTTATTTTTTGCGTCAGAGTTCATATTTCCCCTTTTTTCTTGACATATTAATGGAATGCTGTAATATTATGGTACAGTATGCGACAATGCCGTACGCTGTCAATTATTTTTATAAAGACAGAGGGGGACTATGCATGAAAAAAAAGCCGTGGCTTAAATTTTATGGAAGTGTGCCTCACTCAATTGATTATCCAAGGATAACTTTGTATGAGGGTGTTGCAGAAACAGCTGAAAAATGTCCCGATTCAATTGCCTATGATTTTATGGGCTATACAGGACTGTACAGCGGTTTTCTCCAGGAGATAGACAGGTGTGCTGATATGCTTGCGCATATTGGCCTTAAAAAGGGTGACCGTGTTACAATTTCCATGCCCACATCACCACAGGGTATTATCTGTTTTTATGCTGTAAATAAGCTTGGCGCTGTGGCCAGTATGATTCATCCCCTCTCTACAGAGAGTGAAATTGAGTTTTTCGTGAATATAAGTAATAGCCGTTTTGCCCTTACCCTTGACGCCTTTTACGCCAAGTTCCGCAAAGTTATGGATATGACAAAACTGGAGAAGGTTATTCTTGCGCGCATACCGGATTATCTTAATCCTCTTATGCGCCTCGGTTTCTATGTTGCCAAGGGTAGGAAAATCCCCAAAGTCCCCTCTGATCCAGATTTTTACTGGTGGAAGGATCTTATGGCCGGTAATTATAAGAGAGCTGAAAAATCCGGCATGAAGCCTGATGATATGGCTGTAATTCTTTACAGCGGCGGCACCACAGGTAAGCCTAAAGGGATTATGCTTTCCAATTACAATTTTGTTTCCCATGGTCTCATGGTTTCCGCCTGGGGAAAGCTTGCCAGTGATGATTCCATTTTAGCAATACTTCCTATTTTCCACGGATTCGGTCTTGGTGTGTGTATTAATGCATGTTTTATGAGCGGCGGTAAAAGTATCCTTGTGCCCCAGTTTACCCCTGATGATGTGGCTAAACTTATTAAAAAGAAGAAGCCCACTTTTCTTATAGGGGTTCCCACACTTTATGAGTCCCTTAATAAAAATCCGGTTTTCCAGAACGCGGATCTTCGATGCCTTAAAGCTGCTTTCAGCGGAGCTGATACTCTCCCTAAGGTGGTGAAGGACCGCTTTGAGAATATTGTAAAAAATAAGGGGGGGAGCGTTAAGCTTCTTGAAGGGTATGGGCTTACTGAAGCTGTTACTGCAATCTGCGCC
>CAYYKZ010000414.1:0-2721 GCA_964468455.1 uncultured Leptospirales bacterium
TTAAGAAGATCCTCAAGGCCGTAGAGTTTAATTTCGTAAAGTGTTGAGAGGAGCATGCCAAGCCTTCCTGAGGGGAGGCCCTTCTCATACATCCACACCAGATATGGTTCAGGGATATTGCAGAGGACGGTACCCTTGTATTTACCATAGGGCATCTTCATTGTTATGAGATCTTTAAGTACTGAGGGATCCATCATTTCTGATGCATTATCATCCATTTACCTGTCCCGCCTTCATATTATTAAATTGAGGATGATTAAAAATAAGCGCTTCAATTTTTTTACCTTCATCTTCAGATGCATGAGGGCTGAATTTGGATGAGCTTCTTTTAAAGCGTTCAAGCCATTCTGCGCCAAGCAGTTCAATGTTGCGGTTTTTTACTTCCAGGGAAGTGAACGCCGCTGTTGTATCGGTTCTGGGGCCTGTGCCTGCTCCTTCGCCTGTATAGAATCCTGCTGCAATAAGCGCCCCTCTGACCATTGTTGAACCTGAATAGGTGAAAAGCTTTGCGGGCCTTTCTCTACAGTGATCAAATATCCGTTTAAATATTGAATAATTCCAGAGAGGGCAGTCTGTGTTAGTTGAAAAGGGGTCGTAAAATATGGCGTGGGGCTTTTCAGCATTCTCAAATAAATCTGCAAAATCCCCCTCAATTAGATTCCATTGAATATTAAATCTGTCAGATACCCATGAGCCGTGTTCAAGAATTGCTGACGGTGCTGAGTGCCGCACATGGGGGAAGAGGGCGGGATTCGCTGCTGCAAGACGGAGAGAATCCAGGTCGTTTTCAAAGCTTATTATCCTCACACCCTTATCTGTTCCATGGGATGATAAAATTTTTTCACATTCAAAAACTGCAGCCATTGCGTTTGTACCTGCACCAAGGCCCACATCCCAGATTATCAGATTTTCATCACTGCTTTCTCTGATCATTGATGATATTTCTGTCTGATCAATATAAAGGGATTTTGCTTCAACCATGGGATCAGTAACAGAATGCATTATTTCACCCGATTTTATATGGCGTATGCTGTAAAAACCTCCGCTCTGTTCAACAACCTGGTAATTTCCCAGTGAAGGGAGATGTTTTTTCTTTTTCTTTCCAGGAGGAGTAACAGGGTGTTCAATGTCATCACTTTTTAATATTTCTCTGTTTGCATTGTAGAAAGACAAAAAAGTGCCTTCTTTTATATGGCTGCGCATTGAGTCCATAAGATTGCGGTAAAATGTAAGATTATGAATTCCTATAAGGCTGCTGCCGTAATACTCCCCTGTTTTAATAAGATGATGCAGATATGCGCGGCTGTACCTGCTGCAGCAGGGGCATGTACAGTTTTCATCAAGGGGCCTGTCCTGAAATTTATAGACTCCTCTGCGCATCTCCAGCCTTCCCTTTGATGTATATGCCACACCCTGCTGCGCCATTGCTGTGGGGAGTATACAGTCAAACATGTCAACTCCCCGATGTACAGCTTCAAGCAGATCTATTGGAGTACCCACACCCATAAGGTAGCGTGGATAATTCCGTGGAAGAAGGGATGCTGTAAGTTCAGTAATATCCTTGCGTTCATCTTCAGATTCGCCAACAGCGAGGCCCCCTATTGCATAACCGTCAAAGGTGAGAGAGGAAATCTGCTCTGCGCTTTTTTTTCTCAGTTCAGGGAAGCAGGCGCCCTGTACAATGCCGAAAATTGACTGTAGGGAATCACCCCTTGCAGCCAGACTCCGTTCGGCCCAGCGTGCTGTAATATCAGCAGCTTCCCTGCATATGGACTCCTCGGAAGTTGAAGGTACACACTGATCCATGGCCATCATTATATCGCTGTTGATGATCCTTTGAGTCTCAATACTTGTTTCAGGACTGAGGAGGATTTTTTCCCCGTTATGGTAGCTGCGGAAAACAGCACCATCTTCAGTTATCTTTACATCCTTTGAAAGTGAGAAAACCTGGAAGCCGCCGGAATCTGTAAGCACAGAGCGGGGCCAGTTCATGAATTTGTGAATTCCGCCGAATTTTTTAAAGACATCTGTCCCGGGGCGCAGAAGAAGATGATATGTATTGGCAAGGAGAACAGGGAATCCCATGTCTTCAACTGTTTTTGTATCCTGAGACCGGAGCACAGCAAGAGTTGCAACAGGCATAAATACAGGTGTTTCAACCTTATTGTGCAGTGTAGTTAAGGTGGAAGCTCTTGCAGATGAGTTTTCTGATTCAGCTTCAACTCTGAAATTAAGGCGGGTAGTCTTTTCTATATTCATTTTTATATCAGTTTTAATTCCTTAAAGAGTATAGTTACTGCTAATAAACAATTTTTAATAATGCTCCCCGCCGCCAAAGGCGACGGGGAGCATAGAACATTGAATGATAAATATCCGGTTAAGCTTACGGGTCAAGTTATTTATGGCAGATGATGATTATTGCTGAATATGCAGTGAATGGATTTTATCCATTTCCTGAAAGCCCCAAAACCCCCGGAGGAGGGCTTCTACCCGCTTCTTTCAACTGGCAATTAATTCTGCTAAGCCCCCGGCGGAAGAAGGTTTTTTCTTTAAGAAATTTTTTCCCGCCGCCCCCGGAAGGGGCTATTTAACTCATTCTGTACTTTTATTGAAGTATGCATACTACTGTATCATTAATAAAATATGGATATGAACAGAAATTTATTAATCCCCCTCAGGGGGAAGCCGAGAAAAATTCATTCAGCACTTCAGGTTAATCGG
>CAYYKZ010000415.1:0-2710 GCA_964468455.1 uncultured Leptospirales bacterium
GCGACGCACGGATTCGAAGTCCGACGCTCTATCCAGCTGAGCTACGGGCGCATTTTATATCTGTATAATCTTTTATTATACCTGTATATGTCAATAAAATTAAAGAATTAATCAGGGGTAGACCTGAACAAAATTTTTGTCAAAATTCTTGAAGTCCGGTTCATGAAAATTAAGGATTTTATAACTCCCCTGACTAAGTCTGTTAATAAATTCTAAGTTTTTCTTATGATTATAAAAGGCTCCAATACCATTTTTATTTTCAACATTTTGGGAGTAGATAACTTCATCACCGGTAAAACAGAATTCAATATTATCATGTTTAAGGAAAACCGCTGATGATCCAATAGAATGACCGCCTATATTTTCTATTGTAATATGATCATATAATTTTATAGAATCCTGAAACTTTATAACCCTGTTATTGTTTTTCATGAATTCTTTTATCTCATTAAGTCCTCTGAGTTTAAAAAAAGCATTAAACTCATCTTTCTGGATATAAATATTTGAGTTTTTAAATTTATGAACAGAACCAATATGATCAAAATGATGATGAGTAATAATTATATCAGTGATCTCATCAGGATTTATGCCGTTTTCCTTGAGAATTTCCACCGGATCTTTAAAATTCTGAATGTTATACATTTTTATAAGGTTTTTATTATTAAAGCCTGTATCAATTAAAATCTTTATACCGTTATAATTGATATAATAAAATTTCCAGGCAAAAGGGGATTTCTCATCCCCTTTGTAGTTATGGAAAATATATTTTTTGGGATACATGGAATCCGCATATTTTATCTGAGATATCTGCAGTTTGTTTTCATTTGTTTTGGTGCATGAAAGCACCAACAATGATGCAGAGACAGATAAAATAATAGCGAATATTTTTTTTAACACAGCTTTATCCTATTTCCTTATTATTATAAACAGGCCAAGTGCTGCGGCATATGCGGCAAAACCTATTGCAAATGAAGTGTTAAGGCCGTAAGTTACATTTACAAGAATTGTAAGTATTGTCGCAACAGTCATCAGTGCACCGTTAATTCCAAACATTAGAGTAGCATACTCATCAGAAATATCCTGCTTTATCTGCTCCAGCGCATGAGGGAATGGCAGACCCATTAAAAATGCCAGCGGGAAAATCATAGCGGATGAGATAAAAAGTTTGGTTGTAAAGCTGTATTTTGCAAGTGCATTGAATATTGCATCCGCAAAAACTGCCTGAAAAATAATAAGTACAGGAATTGCGGTAATGCAGAGAATAAGTGTTTTTCTTGAAAAGTTGCGGCTGAAATAGCTTCCCAGACCACTAAAGAATAATAAACCTCCAAGAATAACAATAGTGGAATAAACAGGTGAGCCGATAAATCTCTGATATTTCTGCATCAGGACTATCTCCACCATCATAAATCCAAGACCCAGGAGTGAGAAAAATAAAGTGTGAAGAGGAAGCTTAAACCCTTGAGATCTGTATCTGACAATTGTGAGAAGTATAACCGGTATAAAAAGAATTCCCGCCAGTTTAACTATTACATCAAGCAGAACATTGACTTCCTTTTTGTTTTTATAGACATTGAAAGGGAAGGGCTTGTTATCCGTTGTGGGGGTAAGATCAACTTCATAGGGGAAATCAATCTGGTCAAGTATTGAATGAACCCTGTCCCTGTTTGAGTCATTAATCGCATTGCTTTTAATATAATATCTATTATATTGTTTACTGTAAGTGAAAAGGGATTTGAAGAATTCAGCATCCTCTGTCTTTTTAATAAGCGGGAGCATTTCTTCTTCAAACTTCGCTTTACTTACTCTGTTGGGGTATTCTGTCATTTCATAAATAGGCTCTTTAGCATTGAAAACTCTTTCAAAAGTGTGTCCTGTTCTGATTGTCGGATGAAGGGTTATTCCAGACCCATAACGTGGTGCAATTACATTATGGTACCTTGCAAAAGTTTCCAACTCCTTCTGAGTAAAGGGTGATCTCTTAACAAGAACTGTCTGAAAATTCTGGTTTGGTCCCCAGAAATCCCAGGAGTATATAAGAACATGCCGGGATGGATCTTTTACACCAAATTCATTTTCCAGTGTGTATCGTACAGTATTAAGGAATTTGTAAAAAGCATATCTGGCTCTGGGAGTTTCAAGAATCTCTTCATAAACCAGCATGCCCTTGTCTGACAGTTTGTTGAGCATCATTTTTGTCGCTTCAACTGTATGAAGATATTCAGGCATCAGAGTTGCTATCGCGGGATATTCCGGGTGCATGTTCATGAGAGTAATCATGTCATATGTTTCTGTATTGCTGGTAAGAAAATATCTTCCTTCTGCCTCAGTTGCTTCTACATCTTTATAAGGGTAATTGGCAAATTTTGAAAAATAGCCTTTCAGATTGTCTTCTGTCAGAAGGTCCATGAGTACAGGGGAGAATTCAACACCGCTTACTCTAGAACCAGGTTGTCTTTTGGCTGATTTAACAAGTCCATCATAGGAAAGACCTATAATGAAAATATTGGGATTATCCACATGTGGAAGCCTGGGGTCCCAGTAAGTACCGTTTGACTGTAAAGCAGTATCCAGAGGTATTCCGTTAGTTGTGTAAATAATTGTTTTATTGTTGATATTAAAAAAGTCAATTTTACCCATCAGGTCATCCTGAGAATAAACCAGCTTCCAGTTATTGCCGGGCATGTGGGCATACCAGGTTTATCTTCCA
>CAYYKZ010000416.1:0-2690 GCA_964468455.1 uncultured Leptospirales bacterium
TTTCAATAGCCGCCAAATTCAAAATTTTGCCATGCCGGTAGATTCTTGAATACAGGTGTTTTTTGATCAGCAGAAGGATATATCACTTCAAGAAAAGCACCTTTGATTTTACTGAAAACTTCAGAAATCTTCTTTTCAGCAAATTTCTCAAAGCCGGAAGGTGGAATTTTGCCGATGGTCATGATACTCTGAGGAGCCGGCTTTGGAACATATTTAAGTTTGCGCAGAAAAAACAGTTTAAATGCTTCCTTATAAATTCTTGGAACAGTTAAAAATGTAGTAAAAGGGAATGCTGCTAATATTTTAAAATGATTACGTGATGTGAGAGGAAGAGGTTCCCCCGACAGTTTTGCTGTCATTATTTTTTCACCATCTCTTATAAGATTTATAATTACGCCGAATTTCTCTGAAGGCTCCGAAAAAAAGAATTCATAACTTCCATGAATTGAATTAAAGGGAGAAACATGGAACTCCTTATCATGTTTATAATAGAGAAACCCCTTCATAATAGATTTCGATTCCCCGGAAAGAATATAAATATGCTTTTCTCCAAAGGTATTGTTAACCTCAGCAACAATACAGATGATTTTACCGGCAGTACCATAACAATAATAAAAACTCACAGGATTAAAAACATAATTGAAATAACGCGCCGAAGTAATCAGCTCAACCCGGCGGATTTTTTCTTTTATTCCATTATTTTTCAGAATATTGAGAATATTTAATTTTAATGAATCTCCGGAAAGGTAATCTTTATCTTTCAGTGATGATACATTAAATCTATTATAACTGAAAAACGGCAACTCTTTTGATAAAACATTAAGTTCATCCAGGTCAAAGCGGTAAAAATATAATGAATATTTCAATATATGTTTTACCGGATGCCCCCTATGGTGCATCACCTCTCCGGCATAAATCTTTGAATTCATAGATCAATCCCGAACATTTTAGTTACATCAAGCGCAGACCTTACGGCATCTTCATGAAAGCCGTATCCGAAATAACTGCCGCAAAAATAGGTTCTATTCACCCCGTTCAAAGCAGGAAGATCTTCCTGTGTATTCATTGAATCAAAAGTATATACAGGGTGATAATAATCCATTTCCCTGATAATTGAATCAGAAGGAATATCTTTACCAGTGTTGAGAGTCACGTAATACTGCTTAGAAGTCTTTAATCCCTGGAGCCTGTTCATATGATAAGTGAGTGAAAGATGCGAGTCATCACCAGCCGTTTTTTCTCTAATAAAATTCCATGATCCTTTGGCATGCCTGATTGTGGGCATTACAGATCCATCGGTGTGAAGAATTGTATGATTTTTCTGATAATACCAGGGCTCAAGCAGACGTTTCTCATCAGGAGAAGGATCTTTAAGCATTTTAAAAGCTTCATCAGCATGCGCGCCTATTACTACATAATCAAAAGTTAGCGTTGTACCATCAGCCACTTTAACGGAAACCCCCTGCTCTGCCCGGGTTACTTCTGTCACTTCACTTTCCTGATATATATGGCCTGTAAAGCTGCTGCGCATTTTCTTCACATATTCAAAACTTCCTCCTTTAACCGTTTTCCATTGCGGCTGTCCGGTTATAGTAAGAAGACCGTGGTTATTTAAAAATCCGAGAAATGATTCTGCAGGGAAGTTCATCATCCCTTCATCAGGTGTTGACCAAATGGCTGCTCCCATAGGAATAATATGATGCCGGATAAACATTTCTGAGAAATCATGGCCGTAAAGATATTCACCCAGAGTGAGTCTGCCAATATTCCCCGCTTCAAGTTCATCCCTGGATGTTTTATAAAACCTGAAAATATCTTTTACCATATTTCTGAATTTAGAATTGAAGACATTACCCCTTTGCGCAAAAAGACCATTTACTCCTCTGCTGGAATACTGAAGTCCTGAGTTTTCACATAGATAGCCGAAGGACATACTGCTGTTGCGGAGTTCTACTCCAAGGAGATCAAAAAGTTTTGTCAAAACAGGATAATTCCTGTGATTCATGACAATAAAACCTGTATCAACCGGAGTTCCGGAATCAGGACCCTTATCAATAACAATTGTATTCGTATGCCCGCCCAGATAATTATTTTTTTCAAAAAGAGATACATTGTGTTTTTTATCCAGAAGATATGCAGCAGTTAGTCCTGCAACTCCGGAACCTATAACTGCTATAGAAAATTTTTTTTCTTCCATATGTTATTCCCTATTTAAGTATTAATTCCTTAAGTATTTTTAACTCAGTCATTTTATAAGGAATTAATACTGTTCCCTCTTATTTATTTATAACTGCAAAAAAACCTGTCAGATAATACACATATATTCCTGCAAAAAGTCCCTGAGCAGTACCCCAGATTATGTCAATTATTGTTATTGTAACAGGATAACCTTTGACAAAAGACAGATTTGTCAGATCAAATGTTGCATACAGAATAAAACCTGATACAGCACCTGTAATTACACCATTTAAAAGAGAATTGTTTATCATTAGAGCCATGGAAATAAAAAAAACAAGACCCACTGCAATAATAACCTGTACAGTAATCCCTGCTTTCAAATTAAATACAATTTTGCCATCTCTGATTTCTGCAAGATACCCTAAAGCATTAAAATAAAGGTTTCTCCCGACTACTGAAAGCCATAGGAGATCAAGGAGAATAAAAATAAGAGCGGAAAGAACTGCTGTTTT
>CAYYKZ010000417.1:0-2686 GCA_964468455.1 uncultured Leptospirales bacterium
GATTGTAACTAATGACGGGAAGTATTTATACACCTGCGTATTTGAAAACGGGCAGATGCAGAAGATTGATATTGAAAAAAGGCGCGTAGTTAAAACTTTAAGGTTTAAAGGGAAAGGGGCTAAGCGCCACATTGTTATGGATAGGGAAAAGGATATTTTTTATATTACTGATATGTACTGGGGCACAGTAATAATTATGTCTGCAAAGGATGACTCAATCATTAAAGAGATAAAGGTGGATCAGAAGCTTAATACATGCAAACTGACTCCTGATAAAAAGTATTTGTTTGTTTCATCCAGAGGGCCCAATAACAGGGAAACCTATCTTAAAAAAGGTCCCAAGTTCGGTAAAATATATGTAATTGATACAGAGAAGCTTGAAATAGTGGACTGGGTATGGGGTAAGAATCAGCCAACAGGGCTTGATATATCCCCGGACGGGCAATATATGGCATTTTCAAATTTTCTTGATAATGAGATAGAGGTTTACAGGATTAATTCAAAATAGATGAGAGCCTGTGCTCCCGGGATTAAATTCAGGGAATGCAGGTAACTATGGAGGGGATTGATTTGAGGTACTGCTGCCTATGAGAATTATTTATTTAACAGATGTGCATGGCAGCTTTGATTATGTTAAAACACTGCTTCTTGAAACTGTTGCGGATGTTTATATAATCGCAGGTGACCTTATTGATATCCCCTTTTACAGCATGGATACAGCAATTAAGTATCATGAAATTCAGTCCCATTTTCATGCCCTGAGAAGACGAATGGACAGGCCGGATATGATAATTGAGGATCTGGTTGACGAGATTATCAATGATCCATCTTCTGATGAGGAGACTGTCAGACTTGCCCTTCAGTACCAGCAGTATACAATACGTGCCCGAAGGGTAATGCAGCAGAAGTATAAGGTGCTGGAAAACATCTGCTCCATGAAAACCTCGGCTAAAGTTTTTGCCCTCCCCGGTAATTATGACATGGATTTAAAGTATACCTCCCTCCACGGAAGAGACCTTCATCTTCACTGGTACCAGCTTGATAACTGCCGCGTGGCAGGTTACGGCGGTGCAGAGGTTTTTACTGCAGGCATTCCTGAAAGATATATTGTTCATTATAAAGGGGGTATCGGTAAAAACGACAGCCGTAATGAGATGTATACCTTCTTCCGTGCTGTGAAACCTCATATAATTGTTGCTCATCAGCCTGCTCACGGCATTCATGACAGGCTTTCCTACAAGGGGCCGTCCGGCTCTCCTGCGCTGCGTACCTACTGCGACAGCAATGATGTCAAGCTTTGCCTTACAGGGCATATACACAGTGAATGGGGATTTGTTTTCAGTGATAATACGGTTTTTTTAAATCCTTCAAATTTCGGTGAAGTAACAATGACAACAGGAGATGTTGCTGAAGGGGGTTTTTTCTATCAGATTGAGATGAGAAACGCGAAAGTCGAAAAGGTGATGTTTAAAAAACTTGTGGAGAACAGGGTATATGACCTGATAGATTATTTCCCTGTCAAAAACAGGTGGAATGAAAATATAATAGACCCGGACAGGGTTGCTGCTTTAAGGAAATCGGAAAACTATGACATGAAAATGAAAAAGTATTCCCATATTCCCGAGATACAGCTCTACAATGATATAAGGCGTTTTTTCCGCTCTTTCCAGACAGAGGAGACTGAACTGAGGATGGAGGTGCTGGAAAATATTGTAGAAATGCTGGAAGGGCGTTTTGAATCTGTTGCCATGGATGTTGTAGGTTCTGTAAATTTCGGACTTTCCCAGTCCATGTCAGATGTGGATTTTGTCCTGTATATGCGCTGTGAGAATAACTGCACTGATATAAACGGCAGCTGTGCCCATATTGGTGAAATAAGCAGGCGTATTGAGGAACTGCTTCAGGGGAAGTTTAAATTTCAGATTATAGACTGCGTTAACCTTAATATTGTTGAAAAGAGTATTAAGGAAAATAATTATGAATGCGAGTCTACACAGCGCTTTTTAACGCACCGGCTTATGGGGAGGCCTGTTAACTACAGGGTAATAGCACCGGTTGAGGATCTCCTTAATGAAAATATGGAGTTCCGCAGGGAGATTGAGGGGAGCATTCAGTCCTTTTTCAAAATATTCACAAATACAACCCACCATGTACAGTCCTTTCAGAAATATGAGCTGAGGCTCAAGTCCCTGGGAATAAAAATTCCGGAAGCCATAAGGGAAAAAATAAGGAGCTACTTCCACCTGGATGACAACGGGGAGGAAGAGCAGCAGTCTGTTTAGACATAGGGCCTTATATCTGTTGCTATCATACCTGCTGCTTCTGCAGCTTTCAGTCCCATTTCACCATCTTCAAAAACCTGACATAAAGAGGGTTCAATTCCCATGAGCCTTGCACATTCAAGAAAGGTATCAGGGGCGGGTTTGTGATTTTTTACATCATCCGCTGCAACAAGTATATCAATATATTTATCCAGGCCCATCATTTTAATTGTCAGAAGGGCTATTTCCCTTTTCCCCCCTGTACCTATGGACATGGGGAGTTTATTATGGTATCTGTAAACCAGTTCAACCACAGGCTCCACAGGTTTTACATCAGTAAGAAGCTCAAGGAAAACCTGCTCCTTTCTCCTGGAAAATATTTCCGGGTCAATGTTAAGGTCCAGCCTTTCATTTATAACAGGGAC
>CAYYKZ010000418.1:0-2640 GCA_964468455.1 uncultured Leptospirales bacterium
TTACTAATTTTGAAAAACTTAAAGAAAAGTATGAAAGCAGAAAAAAAGCAAAAGAAAATAGTTTTACAAAGGAAGTTGACCGTATAATTGAAGAAAACCTGGCAAGAATAAAAAAATATCCCTCTATAATATTCCATCCTTTATGCGGACTTGAGATTTCTCATTTTTACGGTGCCATGCTCGAATTTGCTGATAATTACTTCCCTGTGTTAAGGATGCTTGTACGGGATAGTGCACATAAAAATTTTCTCTTTAAACTTGAGGATAAGGCGGAGTTTCTAGTTGTTCCTTCAGGCAGGGGAGCTTCCCGACGGATTGATGATCATATTCTTCTGCTTAACAGGCCCGGAGTAAAGGAGATTGAAATTGAACGGGACAGGAATAACTATTTAAAGGAGTGCGCTTTTCTCCTTCATGACCTGATTGATTTCTGCGATGGACTTCTTGATTCATCTGATGAGGAGTGGTCTTCTCCTGTATCGTTTGCGAAACTTTTTATTGAAGAGAAAAAGAAAAGGCTGATTATTGACAACTTTAAAGGGCTTACAGGTTACGGGGTTTTTTTGAAAGTACGTGACAGTGCAGCTGCGATTATTGACGATTTCAGGCTTTCAGCTTTCAGGCAGTCAGGCTGATTCTTTTTTTATGCATATAATGGTAATGTCATCTTTTTGAGGCCTGTATCCGTTAAATTCGTAAAAATTCCCCAGTGTATTATGTATAATTTCGCCGGAAGACATATTTTCTATACCTGTAAAACTTTCAATTAATCTTGCAGTTCCCAGCATTTCATTGTAGCCTTGATCAAGTTCCTCAATTATTCCATCTGTATATAAAAAGATAAAGTCCCCCTGGTTAAGGGTAATCATTTCATCTTTATATGACTCATTCTTAAACATCCCTATCATGGGGCTCTGACCCTTCAGCATGGAGATACTTTTTGATTCATTCCGGTAAAGCAGAGCTTCCGGGTGGCCTGCTGATACAAAGAGAATGTGATTTGTCTTCAGGAATATCTGCACAATCTGGGCTGTGCAGTAAAAATGGTGTTCTGCAAATGATTCAGCCAGGCTGTTGTTGACCTCTGCTGCAATTTCTGATGGTTTTTTACCAGGTGATGATTTTTCGCGGTAGAGGGTTCTTATCTGATTGCCTACATATGAGGATGATACACCGTGGCCGGAAACATCGCAAAGTACAATCTGGTATGTTTCATCATCAAGGAAAAAGCCGTCAAAAAAATCTCCGGAAAGATCCTGGGCAGGCATAAAAGAAAATGCCGTGTCATAACCTTTAATGACTTTAAAATCGGGGAGCTGTGAAACCTCCAGTTTCCGGATTATTGATATCTCTTTTTTAAAACTGTTATTTATTTCACGAAGTTCATGTTGTATTGCAAGCCTGTCATTTATTAAATTTATATAATCCATATAGAGTGAAATAATTTCTCTGTCATTGGTTACAAAGGGATCGCTTCTCTCTATTAGAATATATCCATAAATTGTATTTTTGAATTTAAGAGAGAAGAGGCATACATATATTTCCTGATTACCTTTTTTGAATATGAAATAGTTTATTTCTTTTTCCGGCAGAGATGCAAAACTGTTTTTATTCTGTATATCCTTGAAAGTTATAAATGGATCCTTTTTTGAAGTATGCTTTTGAACTATACTTAAGGGTACACCTCTTTTTACCTTTAAAATTTCAAGATAGGTTGTATCAATCATATTGGAAAGTTTTTCAGCATTAAGAAGCACTGTGTCTGAATCGGTGGACATTAATGCTTTCCGCACATAGTCACCCAGTTTGTAAAGCTGAACATTGTAGTCAAGCTGGGTCTGGTAGGATATTTTAAGGTTTTCCCTTACATCCATAATGCGGTTAATTATTTTAATTTTAGATTTAAGTTCAAACTGGCTGAAGGGTTTGCGGAAATATTCATCAGCCCCATTGGAATATGCTTCCTCAAGTGTTTTTTCATCAGTGCGGGCTGTTAAGATTATAAAAAAACAGTCTCTGTAGGCTGAATTGCTTTTAAGTTCTCTGCACAGGTCAATGCCGTTACCATCCGGCAGGCTAACGTCTAGGAGGAAAATGTCAGGCCTGAATCTGTTGAGAATTTCTTTTGCTTCAGTAATGTTTGCTGCATATTCAATTGTATAAGTTTCATTAAGGGTAATTTTGATATATTCTCTTGATACAGGATCATCATCAAGTGCCAGTATTTTGTAATATTTATTCCTGTTGAAAATCATATGCTGCATTTTATCCCACAATATCGGAAAATTTAAACTTATATATTTATTCTAAACAATAGTCCTGCTGCAAACCTCTTCAGGTCAGAAAGGCTTTTAAAAATATCAGCAGAGTCCTCTCTGATGATTGATATCCGATTTTTTTAAAATTTATATTTTAGAATATATTGCAATAAATAGTGTTAAAAATAGCTATTGCTTAATAATTTATATTTTTAATTAAAATAATACAAGAAAATATTGTAACTGCACATAATTTATTGGTAAAATTGCTCTATGATGCCGCAGATGTAAATTTTATCTGCGCATTTAAGCAGCTGCTAACTATTCTTTTTTTTTATAATTTTCTAATTGAAAAATAAGGCTCTTTAATTTACTGCTCATA
>CAYYKZ010000419.1:0-2607 GCA_964468455.1 uncultured Leptospirales bacterium
ATATTTTTTTTTGCAAGAATCTGCTTATTAGAATCAATTGCTCCTAAATGTACTGCAATAACTCATAAATCAGCAGGATTATTACTCTGTGCTACAGCTTCCCTTGAAAAAATCATCAGAAATCTGTCAATCAGCGACTTCTTCTCTACTTTTGCCACAGGCAAATTCCCCAGGTTAATCCTTACTGTTGCTGTATCTGAATCTACAAAGCACCCTGTAAAAAGAAGTGCAGTTATTGCTGATAGGGAAATTATTATTTTTTTCATGGTATATACCTCTTATTAACCTGTATTCAGCTTCATTAAGGAAATAGACACAGGCTATATTTGCTCCATAATAAGATATATACAAATTTCAATCGGGGAGGATTTTTTTGTGCAGAATTATTTTAAGATAAAAAAGCTCATCCTGGGGAAGGATGAGCCATAATTAAATGAATGATTTATGAAAAAATATATTATGTTCCAGTAACCAAAACCGGTTCACTAAATAGGCCATTATTTTCGCCATCCACTGTTTTAATTCTAATAAAATTTGAAGCTTTAACAGGAGAACCAGTTTCTACCCAAAGGTAATACATATCGTTGGAATACTCCATACCTAGATTATCTTTCGATAATTCAGAATAACTTCCATCCTCCTCTACAGACCACTCAATAATGTAAAAATTTTTATCCTCTCTTATCGGACCTTCCATTCTCCATAACATATTGAATGAACCCTCACCTCCATCAGAAGCTAAAATTTCATAAGGCACCCCCTGCATATATGCCTGTATTTCCTTTGTCTCACCCGAAACTAAATCAGTTGTAATCATTACACCATACACAACCTTGGCTGGTAAAGCACCTTCTTTATCTTTAGCACTTATTCTGATTACGCGGTTAGTTCCGGCAGGTACAGTTAATTCAACAATATTATCAGCGGGGTATTCACTAATTAATATATTTTTTTCAACAAGAAGCGAATCTCCTTCAAAAACTTTAAAATTAATTTCACTTATTCCTAAATCTTCAGGCACACTCTGCGCCACAGCTTCCCTGGCAAAAATCATCAAAAATCTATCAATTATCGACTTCTTCTCCACCTTTGCCACAGGTATATTCCCCAGGTTTATCCTCACTGTTGCAGTATCTGAATCTATAAAACACCCGGTAATAAGCAGTACTGATGATGCAATTAATGATATTATTATCTTTTTCATTCAATTCACCTCAAAAAGTTTGCAAAATGCTCAAAAATTAATGTATATTAATACATTAAATAAGAGTAACTGCAAATATTTTAGTTTTTTTATTATTCATTTTTTTATGTTTAATTATTGAAAAAATAAATAACTATTCTATATTTGCAACAATTTTTTATAAAGGAGCTCCATTATGAAAGCTATTAAAATTACCATATCAGTAGCATTTCTTCTCCTTTTCAGCACTTCCCTTTTTGCTGAAATAAAAGCAACAAGCGTTAAAGGCACAGTTGCATACAGGGATGGAAGGAAATGGGTACCGCTAAAGGTTAATCAGGTACTTAAAGAGGGGACGCGCATAAGCACAGGTGCAAACTCTACAGCTGTAATTAGGCTTAACAGGCTTAATCATACAATTACAGTAAAACCTATGTCAATGATACAGGTATTCAGCAAAGAATCAGCTTCATCAACAGATACCCATATAGGCCTGAAACGGGGCGGCGTGAATGCCCGGGTTCCCAGAGACAGCAATGTTAAAACAATATTCAGGGTATCCACACCTGTTGCCACTTCAAGTGTGCGGGGTACAGAGGAAAACATCGGTTACGGACCGGGTAAAGGGATGACTGTTGAGGTAGTCAGCGGTGTAATCGAAGGGCAAAACAGGCTTGGCAAGAGGAATTTTATTTCCGGGCGCCAGAAATTCTCCCAGGAAAAGGGGAAAGGTAACCCGGGGCATATCTTAAAAGAAGTAAAAAACAACTCCTTTGCCAATGTTCACGGCCATGGATTAACACCTGATGAAACTGAAACAATGCTTTACACAGGGACTGACCAGACAGGCTCTCCAGATGGTGAAACAGGAGTGCTGGACAATCAGGGCGGAGTTGCAACCATAAATGCTGAAATAATATGGCCAGAGTAATTAAGGATATTTACCATGAAAAATTATATTAAATTTTTACCAATATTTTTGATTTTATTATTATTTTCGCCGGCCTATACTCAGAATATAAGCCAGCTTGATTTAATTCACTCCCTTGACAGCAAAGCATCCGCTACATACGGAGATGCTGTTAAGCTGTTTACAGCCTCAACAGGCGGACGTGCCGGTAATTTTGCCTCAGAAAACGCCTGGCTTAATGAGCAGGGTATTGCACTGGAATACAGTGAGGATGCGCCCCTTACAAGAGGTATGGCTGCACTTATGACAGCAAAATACCTTAATCTTAAAGGAAGTTTTATGTACCTGCTCTTTAAATCAGAAAGATACGCATACAGGGCATGTATAGCTGATTCCCTTATGCCTGGTGACGCAAGCGAGCTTGATAAGCTCACCGGTCCGGAACTTCTTGAACTCATGTCGCTGATAAGCGATAAAAAAGGTGAATAGTTATGAAAAAAATATATATAATACT
>CAYYKZ010000420.1:0-2602 GCA_964468455.1 uncultured Leptospirales bacterium
AAAACTATACAAGATCCCTTCCAAGATGAAAGGCCTTTAAATTCTGCTCAATAAATTTCTCCTTCACAAGAGACTTAATAGCATCCTCCCAAAGAGGAATTTCAAAATCAAGATACTTTGACAATGCCCCAAGCATTACAATATTAAGGGCCTTTTTTGTTCCCGCCTCTTTTAAAGCTTCAGCAGTATCAACAACAATTGTATTTTTAAAATGACTCTTCAGCCAGGACTCAATATCTTCAGGATATTTCATGGCCCCAATCGAAACAGGGGCAGGATCAATCTGCTCGCGGTTTACAATCAGTACCGCGTCACTGGAAAGATAATCAAGCTTTCTCATTGACTCCAGCATTTCAAGGGATATAATAAAATCCGCACTCCCCTTAGGGATAAGAGGGGAATATACCTTTTCTCCAAAACGGATATTGCAGTCCACACTGCCTCCTCTCTGTGCCATACCGTGAACTTCCGATTCCTTGACATCAAAACCCTTTCTCATTGCAGCTTCCATGAGAACCTTACTGGCCAGAATTACACCCTGGCCTCCAACACCGGCAAAAATTATATTCTTCATAAACTATGGCCTCACTTTTTAAGTATACACTTTCTCTTTGATATTATAACAGAAGGTTCCCTTGCGGCCACTTCCTCTTTTACAATTCTTTCAAAATTCTCAATATCCCTGGGATCAGTTACCACTACCCTTTTTACGCCAACTGCCCTGCATAAAAGTTCCAGGTCAAGCTCATGAGTCTGTTCTCCCATAAGTGTAACACCTGTAGCAGGATTCTCCTGCTGTCCGGTCATTGCTGTTACCCTGTTATCAAGAATAAGAACTGTACCTGTACCTTTATTGTAGACAAGCTCAATGAGTGATGTTATACCTGAATGAACAAAAGTGGAATCTCCAATTACCGCAACTGAATTAGCAGCCATTTTCTCACCATGGGCCTTTTCAAATCCCAGGTGCATACCTATACTTGCCCCCATACACCCCTGTGAATGCATTGCCGAATATGGAGGAAGCACCCCAAGGGTATAGCAACCTATATCTCCATTTACAACAAGATCCAGCTTTTTAAGAACATTAAATACATAGCTGTGCGGGCACCCCTTACACAATCCTGGAGGACGGTTTGGTATTTCACCTTCATAATCGGGGAGCTCTTTAACAGGCTCCCTGCCGTTAAGCACGGAGTCAACAATTTCAGGAGTAAGCTCTCCGCATAGAGGCACAAGATCTTTACCGGTTGCCTTAATACCCATTGCTTTAACATAGTCTTCAATAAACGGGTCAAGCTCTTCAACAATAAACAGCTCTTCCACCTGGGAGGCGAACTCTCTTATAAGAGCATCAGGAAGAGGCCATACCATACCTATTTTAAGTACAGAATCTTCCGGGCAGGTTTCCTTAACATACTGGTAAGCTACACCGTTTGTTATTATGCCTCTTTTTTTACTTCCCCATTCAATCCTGTTAAGTCCCGAAGTTTCAGAATACTCTTTAAGCTTAAGATGCTGCTCCTCAATAAACCTGTGCCTTGGCCTTGCATGAGCAGGTATCATCACATATTTTTTAGGGTCACGGACAAATTCCTTAACCGCAACCTCCTTTCTTTCTCCTGTTTCAACCGGCCCCTGGGAATGTGCAATACGGGTTGTTATCCTTACAATTACAGGACGGTCAAACTGTTCAGAAATATCAAATGCGATTTTAGTAAACTCCCCCGCTTCAGCAGGACTGGAGGGGTCAAGCATGGGAATCTTGGATGCCCTTGCCATATGTCTGTTATCCTGCTCATTCTGGGAACTCCATGCGCCCGGATCATCAGCATTAATAATAACAAGCCCGCCATTTACCCCTGTGTATGAGAATGTAAAGAGGGGATCAGCAGCAACATTAAGGCCCACATGCTTCATTGTTGCTAAAGCCCTTGCTCCAGATATTGAAGCTCCTGCTGCGACTTCAAGTGCAACCTTTTCATTTGGAGACCACTGGGACTTCACCTCTCTGTAGTCTGCAGCCATATATTCAAGTATTTCAGTACTGGGCGTGCCGGGATATCCTGCTGCAACGTGACAGCCTGCTTCCCATGCACCGCGCGCGATTGCTTCATTGCCAAGCATTACCTTTTTGTTCATTTATTTTCTCCAATTATATCTATCTTCCTTACTATATTATACCCTTTACCTTTTAAAGCCTCCTTGGCCTTTTCAATGTCCTCAAACCTGAATATCATAACAGCCTTGTCATTTCTTTTCTGGGTAAAAGCGTACATATATTCAATATTAAGCTCCATTGAAGCAAAAACGTCCAGTGCTGTAAAAAGCGATCCCGGAGTATCATCTATCTCAAGAGCAAGAACATCTGTTGTGGAACAGGTAATGTTATGCCCCTTAAGAACCTCATAACCCTTATCAGGATCATTTACAATCATTCTCAATATGCCGAAATCGGATGTTTCAGCAATTGTAAGTGTAATAATATTTATATTTTCATCAGCCAGAACCTTTAAAACTTTCTGCAGATGACCCGGCTTATTTGATACAAAGGCGGAAAGCTGTGTTACATTCATTTCAATCCTCCCGATTATTTATTTCT
>CAYYKZ010000421.1:0-2596 GCA_964468455.1 uncultured Leptospirales bacterium
ATCGGCGCCGGACATCTTGAGTTCCTTGAGTCAGTTGAAGGTGTTGCATACGCTAAGTCTGAAATAATTAAAGGAATGAAAAAGGGATCTACTCTTATTCTGAACAGGGAAACTGAATGTTTTCATATAGTTTCCGCGCTTTGTAAAGATGAAGGAATAAAACTGGTTACCTTTGGAATGAATTCTGACGCGGATATTTATCCTGAATCCTATAATCCGGGAATCAACAGCCTGGAAGTTGTTTATAAAGGGACTAGAATAACCGTACCGCTTTACGGCAGACATAATGCCTTTAATTTAATGGCCGCAATTGCTCTTGGCGAAACTGCAGGGATTTCTCCCCAGGATTATGCAGATGCCCTGGCCGGTTTTAAGAATGTGGGCGGGAGAAGCGATGTAATTGATAAGGGGTATTATATAATTGATGACACATATAATTCCAATCCCCTTTCGTCACTTTTTGCGATCGACTCAGTTTGCGAAGTTTTTCCGCATAACAGGAAAATTGCAGTTCTTTCCGACATGAAGGAGCTGGGGGAATCCTCCGGGCTTTACCATGTCAAGATTGGTGAGATAACCGCATCCCGGAAGTTTGATGTTATGGTTCTTTATGGCGAAATGGCTTCCTACTATATGAAGGGTGCATTAAATATAGGTTTTCCTGAAGATAAAATTTTTGTTTTTGAAGAAAAAGAGGGGATTGCCGCTTTTCTTAAAGGGATGCTGCAGCAGGGAGATGTTGTCCTTGTAAAGGGATCCAGATCCATGAAAATGGAAGATGTTGTTAACAGTCTTCAAGGTTGAGGTGCAGGAATGTTTTATCATTTTATTCTTCCCCTGAAAGAGTATGTCTCATATTTCAGGCTTTTCCAGTATATTACTTTCAGGTCTGCTTTTGCAGCTCTCACTGCTCTTATGCTCGTGCTTATTCTTGGCAACCTGGTAATCAAATGGTTAAGAAGACTTAAGCTTGGTGAAGAGATAAGGGATCTGGGGCCGGAAAGTCACAGGTCAAAGGCCGGAACCCCGACTATGGGGGGGATTATTATTCTTGGAGCTGTGCTTATCTCTATACTTTTATGGGGGAATTTTAATAATCACTACCTGGTGCTTCTTCTTGCTGCTACAATAATGCTTGGTGTTCTTGGATTTATTGATGATTATATTAAAACTGTACTTAAAAGAAAAGATGGGGTTAACCCAAGAGGAAAACTTTTTTTTCAGATTGCAATAGCCGCGGGTGTTGTTTTTGCTGTATACTTTTTCCCTTCTGATGTTAAGCAGGTTTCAACAATTTATATCCCTTTTATGAATGAAGCATTTATGGATATGGGGTCAATCTGGATACTCTTTGCTATAGTTGTAATTATAGGGAGTTCCAATGCTGTGAATCTTACAGATGGTCTTGACGGCCTTGCTGCGGGAACTGTAGGGATTGTTGCAGCAACTTTTTCCATTATGACATATGTTTCTGGTAACATCAAAATTGCCGAATATCTGGGAATACCATATATACCACATAGTGCAGAGCTTACTGTTTTTCTTGCAGCACTTGTAGGTGCTCTTATAGGTTTTCTATGGTTTAACAGCAATCCTGCCACGGTTTTCATGGGGGATACAGGTTCTCTTGCTCTTGGGGGGATTGTGGGTATTGTAGCTGTTATGACTAAAAAGGAATTTTTTCTTTTTATTGTAGGCGGAGTCTTTGTTATTGAGGCCCTTTCTGTAATAATTCAGGTTGTTTCTTTTAAATCACGAGGTAAAAGAATTTTTAAAATGGCGCCTATCCATCATCATTTTGAGCTTTCAGGATGGCCTGAACAGAAGGTTGTTGTGAGGATGTGGATTCTTGGTATAATACTGGCGATTTTCGGGCTTGTTTCACTTAAGATTCTATAGAAAAGGAACGGTTTTAATGGGTATCAATTTTAAAAAAGCTCTTGTTGTGGGACTGGGATACAGGACAGGACTTGCCGCTGCCAATTTTCTTTCGGGCCGCGGTGTTGATGTTTCAGTTTCTGACTCAAAAAGTGCAGCAGAGCTGCGAGATATTATAGAAAAACTTAATCCCGATGTTGCTGTTATTGCAGGGGATCAGAGTCCGGCAATTCTTGACAAAGGTTTTGACACCCTTGTATTAAGCCCCGGTGTGCCTGTTGCAATACCGCTGGTGCAGGAGGCTGTCAAAAGAGGTATCCCGGTAATATCGGAGATTGAACTTGCCTACAGAAATATGAAGGGCCATATTATTGCGATTACCGGAACAGACGGAAAGTCAACTACTACTGAATTAACAGGACATATATTCAGGGAGCTGGGATTTAATACCTTTGTGGGAGGCAATATCGGAATACCTCTCATATCCCTTGCGGAAAAAACTGATGAGAATTCTGTTACTGTTGTGGAGCTGTCATCTTTTCAGCTTGAAACAATAGATACCTTTAAGCCGCATGTTTCAGCTATACTCAATGTTACCCCTGACCATCTGGACAGATACGACAGTATTGCATCCTACTTCGAAGCGAAAAAAAGAATATTCATGAATTACGGGGAAGATGAATATTTTATATATAACAGGGACAGTGCTGTGCTTAAT
>CAYYKZ010000422.1:0-2590 GCA_964468455.1 uncultured Leptospirales bacterium
ATCAGCTTCAGCAATCTTATCTCTTCCTTCCTGAGCTATTGATTCCCTTGAACCAACCGCACTTGGTGTTGTTGGATGAACCTTATTGGGGCTTTTGGGGAACTGGCTAATTGACATTATAAAAACCTCCTTAGTATATAAGAAAACATTAAATCCTCTTATTTTTTTGTTAATTTAAAATAATTTTTCTTTAAAATGCTTACATTCCGTTGATCTATTTTAACTATTAAAATTAAAGATATATATAATTATTTCCATGTCAACATATATTTATATTAAAATGGAAAACTTAATAAATATTTAATAACACGCTAACTTTTAAAATATCGTCACTGTGAAACAATAACTGAAAAAGATTATCGTCATCCTGAAATATATCTGAAACTGTAATTTTCCACAGTAAATATATCCCCATTTTCAAGAAATTCACCTGAATCCCGGTTTTTAAAAACCACGCTCTCCTTTCCATGGGAAACAGCTGTTTTAATTTGGCCATCTGCCCTTACAGCCTTTAAAATAACAGGATTTCTTGAATCAAAATCACTTATTTTAATTATAGAATCTGCACTTCTGCCTATCCCAATCTCCTTAGTTCCGTATAAACCAAGATCAACATTAAGTACCTCAGGCTTAATCAATTCGTGATTCCAGAACTCAATCTGTCCATTTAATTTAAGACTTTTTGATCTTTTCAGCAAAAATAAAACCAGTAATAGCAACACTAATAATCCTGCAACAACAAAAGGGATAATATTGCTTCCTATTATCTCCTTCTTTTGAATATCCTGGGCAATATCTTCATTCATTGCTTTTTCAGGATCAGAACCATCAACAATCATTGTATTTTCACTTACTTTCAGAAGCTCTTTTCTCAGATCTTCCTGTGCAGCTGCTACTCTTTCCGATTTTTCCAGGTCAGCAAGATTTACCAGGTATATCCACCAGTCCTGTCCGCTATACTGCTCAGCAATTTTAGTTAAATCGAACTGATCCTTCCTTTTTCCTGGAGGAGGATCATCAAGTGCATCAGTCATAATTACTATTGCTAAATTACGTTCCTCGTCACCTTTTTCTTTTGTAAGATTATCAGCTATTGAAAAAACAGTTTTCAGCATGCCCAGTGTATAAGTCCACTGCCCCTTTGCTTCCTCTACCGATATATACTTTTTAAGAATATCTCTATCATTACTGTCATCCACAAGAACAGAGGGGAAAGTTTTCGTTTCCGAGTCAAAAGTGACAAAAATCACCCTGTCTCCATCCTGCAATGTATCAATATAATTATAAATACTTAATTTAACATCATTAAAGATATCTTTTCCGCCATACCCGACCATGCTTAAAGACGTATCAAGCACAAGTATAACATCTTTGTTTGCAGCTGCCCTTGACTCAACAGGATTTCCCAGCAGGATCAAAGCAGCACATATAAACAATAACGGCTTATACACGCTTTTTACTTTTGATTTTATCACTTTTTTCACCTGGATTTTTCTTTTAACATATATTAATTCAAATACTCTGTCAAGAATAAATAAGCATTATGATATTAGAATTTTTACAGGCAGAAACTCCCTATTGTATCAATACTCTTTATACACTTTATCATTACGCACATATTTCCTCAGGTCAAACTCATCATCTCTATCCACTTCAAGATACTCGCTGAATAATATATAAAACCACATCATCGTATCTTCAACTGTTTCAAGAGCTGCAAAGCTTCTGTTACCCTGGTGCCAATCCTTAACAAGCACCCCCCTGTTGAGCAATGCCATTATTTCAAACTCAGATTCTCCTTCAATTCCTCTGGACATATAGTAATTTAAAATATCATTTTTAAGTTCAGCAAGAGGGTAATCAGCTGAGGCATTTGCAATAATGAAAGAAGGAACCGTATATACACTTTCAGCTTCAGAAAATCGGTTTATTTTTTTTACTGTAGCCACTCTGTTTATAACATCTGCAAGTGTGGTTTTTGTCAGATCATTAACAATAAAAATTGACCCGTATATAAGCTCGTATGGGATATACCCGTTAAAAAGTTTAACAACATCATCACAATACTCCCTGTATACAATCAGGTCCGCCCCTTCAGGTGAAAACCCTGAACTATCAAGAGGTTTTACCTTTTCAATCTTAAATCCACGAGGAATGATTCCGGATAGCTTTTCTGTAAGAAGTTTTTCATCAATACCTGAAGAAGATTTGGATGCTGTCCCTTTTTTCCCGGCACTTTTCTTTACTATTTTTTTGTTTAAATCAAGAAAATAACTTTTAAGCATTCTATATTAACCCTTTTCCATAAATTAATTTTTCTTCAAGTCTATTCTGTGGATATTATTAAAGTCCTGCTTATTTTGTTGTCAATAATTAAAAAATCCTTGCCTTATAAGCCCCTGTATTTTTAGTTATGACTGCCTGTGATGCTCGTGATTAGCCTCGCGCGTTTTGAGCCTAAATTATACTCGGGATCCCAATATTTGTACTTAAAGGTCATGCTCCTTATGGAGAAGGCCGGATGATGCATGCGGGAACCCACCTGGTTTACCAGGTTCAAAAACCCCCGGCTACACGGCATCTACGGGTT
>CAYYKZ010000423.1:0-2586 GCA_964468455.1 uncultured Leptospirales bacterium
ATTTCCTGAAAAAATACTACAGGTATTAAAATCATTATTGCTCTGAATGCTGCAAGTTCGGGTGAATGGCGAAGCACAACAAGTTCAGCAACAAGCCATGTAATTGGGATTGTGTAATGCCAGCCGTCACGAAGTGTTTTAAAAAAACTGGGTGTTTCCTCTTTTGATAGTCCTTTCATCCCCAGTTTAGAAGACTCAAGATGAGTTATGTAAAAAAGTGCTATATAAGATGTAAATGCCGGAATTGCAGCTGCTTTAACTACCTGAATGTAGGACATGTTGCAGTATTCGGCAATTATAAATGCTGCTGCTCCCATGATTGGGGGCATAAGCTGTCCGTTTGTACTGGCTGCTACTTCAATTGCCGCAGCCTTTTTAGGTGGATAACCCACCTTCTTCATGAGAGGTATTGTAAAGGTACCTGTTGTAACAACGTTGGCAATACTGGAGCCTGACACCATTCCTGTTAACCCTGATGAAACCACAGCAGCCTTGGCAGGCCCCCCTTTGAATCTTCCAAGAAGAGATAGTGCCAGAGTAGTGAAAAAACTTCCTGCTCCTGCCCTGTCCAGCATTGAACCTAAAAGTACAAATAGATAAACAATTGTGGCTGACACACCAAGAGGAATCCCGTAAATTCCTTCAGTTGACATGGCAATCTGGTTCATATATTTCTGCAGGGATACAGCCTTTGTTGCCATAAACTGCGGCATGTATGGAGCAAAAAAAGCATAAAGAGAAAATACTGTTGCTATAACCGGAAGGGCCGGCCCTATAGCTCTTCTTGTACCTTCAATAAGCAGAAGAACAAGTAAGCTCCCAATTATCATATCTCTTGTATTCAGGTTGCCCATGCGAAGAGAAATTCCCTCATAATCGAACATTATATAAAGGGCAAGAAGTCCTCCGCAAATCGCAAGGATGTAGTCAATTGGAGGTATTTTTTTTGTTTCAGAGAACCAGCCGAATTTATCAGATTTCTTTATAAAGGGGACATTGAGAAATATCAGAACTATGGCAAAGAAGAGGTGAATGGCTCTTACCATTGTGCTGTCAAGGATAAGCCAGCTTGCCAGTGACAACTGGAAGATGGCCCAGGAAATAGCTATAGCAGAGACAAGGAAGTTTTCCTTTTTACTCAGGATTCTAATTGCCGCTGTTTCTTCTTTAATCAATTGTTCCAGAGATTTCAGGTCTGTTTTCTTTTCCATATATTTTCCCGGGTAAATAAAATTAGAATAAGGTTGTTTTTGTAACTGTTCAAAAATCGCATGTATTTATGCCTTTCACAGAGCTGGTGATGCAGGCAATTTTACCATAAATGTATGAGCAGTTACCCTTTCCTGAGATTAAACCGGTAAAAAGTCATATATTTTGAAAATTTTCATATAACACTATACCGCTGTAATCTAAAATGAAACTGCCGTGCTTCATGTGCCTGTCTGACAGAAGCACGGCAGTTTCTGATCTTATTTTAAAAGCTCAGGATTGATGAACTTGTCAAGTCCTGCTTCTTTGTAATATTTTATTGCTCCAGGATGAATAGGAGCGGAAAGTCCTTCAAGCATGTTTTCCTTTGTTAATACTTCATACGCCGGATGAAGTTTTTTGAACTCTTCAAGATTTTCAAAAACCTCTTTTGTTATAGCATACACTATGTCTGCACTTACATCTGATGAAGTAACAAGGGTAGCTTTTACACCAATTGTTTCAGCATCTTTTGTATTTGCCGCTGTTTCATAGTTTTTCATTTTGATTATTGCTCTTGCGTAGTAGGGATGTTCCTTTATAAGTTTATCAAGTTCATTCCCTGCAATATCAACGATCCTTACTTTGATTCGGCCTGAGGTTGCTTCTTTAACGCTGCCATTGGGATGTCCTACTGTATAAAAGAATGCATCTATTCTTTCATCCTGCAGAAGGCCGGCAGCCTCAACAGCTTTTATGTATTCAGCCTTAATATCATTTTCAGTTATTCCAAAAGCTTCCAGAGCGTCTTTGGAGTTCTGAAGCTGGCCTGATCCGGGATTCCCTAAATTTACTCTTTTCCCCTTAAGGTCTTTTATACTTCTAATTCCGCTGTTAACAGAAGCTACAAGTGTAAGAGATTCAGGGTGTATGGCAAAAACAGATCTTAATTTTGTCTGAGGTCCCTTTTCCTCCCACTCTGCCATACCCTTCATGGCCTGGTACTGTCTGTCAGATTGCGCAATACCGAATTCCAGGTCTCCGCTAAGAATGGCGTTTATGTTGTATACAGAACCGCCTGTAGCTTCAACCGAGGCTTTAATCCCGTAGGTCTCGCCCTTGTCATTGATCATTTTTGAAATAGCTCCACCGGTTGGATAATAAACCCCGGTAACACCGCCGGTACCAATAGTAACATATTTCCCGCTCCCTTTACCGCATCCGAAAATTGACACAGTAACAGCAAGGAGAAGACTTAGTAAAATTGAAATTTTTTTCATTTACACCCCTCGTAAAAGTAAATTTATTTTTTTAATTGCTCAGCAATTATTTACAGGCATAATATGGAAATGAAGGTAATAATGATAAAAGAATATGTAAATAAACATAGTAATAATA
>CAYYKZ010000424.1:0-2556 GCA_964468455.1 uncultured Leptospirales bacterium
TATAATCTGAAGATATTATCAAGAAATAAAACTATGGGGTCTAAAATCAACGGGGAATTTTTTTGTCATAGTGTGTATATCTTTACACTCATGGTTTATTTTTTTACTATTTTATAGAAGGATCATAACTCTTAACGGGCCGGTTTGTCAGATAAACTCCTGTACTTACAAATAATAATCCGGCAAGAAGAGACAGAGTCAGCGGTTCATGGAGTATAAGAAATGCGAAGAAAACAGCACTAATCGGTACAAAGTTTATGAAGAGCCCTGCCTTCATGGTGCCTATTGAGTTTATACCCTGATAGTACCAGACAAATCCCAGCACTGTACCAAAGAGGCCCAGATATGCAAGAGAAAGCCAGTCTGTTATTCCATAATGAAATACATCTGACACCATTCCCTCAATACAGGCTGGTATAAAAAGCAGAACAGCCCCGATTATTACAGAATAGGTCACGGCCTGAAGAGGAGTAAAATTTTTCATTACGATTTTGCCGATTATGGAATAGGTGACCCAGCTTGCAACTGAGATAAAGGTGAAAATCTCTCCGGGGCCGATGCTTCCCGTCAAAAGTTCCCCCGGATTTCCCCGTGTGATTACAATGACGGCGCCGCATACGGAAATAAGTATTCCTGTAATCCTCTGAAGATTCAGCACCTCTTTAAATACCAGAGCCGAAATAAACGCAATAAGAATCGGGTTGTTTGCAATGATAACCGAGGCTCTTCCCGCGCCGATATGCTGAAGCGCCTTGAAGAAAAATACGTTATAGGTGAATACTCCGGTTATACCAAGCAGCAGTACGGGGAGCAGCTTCTCCCTGTGCGGCAGAGGAAGCCCGCCCTCTTTCTTCCTGATAATCATATACAGTGCAATTGATGCGATTGAGAAACGGATAAATGCCGCGGAAAAAGGGCCGACTGTTCCTGCGATGCTTCTTCCTGCAATAAATGTTCCTCCCCAGAACATGGCAGCAAGGAGAAGCTTTATATACACCACTGAATTGTGATTTTTATTCATTATTTTAAGCCTTTACTTTGATTTTCTGAACACAGATAAGGGAGAAAAAACTTAGAGCACTGGCTGCAATAAAGGGAATCCTGTAATCCACAAGCCAGAGAATCCCTCCGAAAACAGGAACCACCACCGCTGCGATGTGATTCATAGTGAAACCCACGGCCATTGACGGCGCGATATCCATAGGATCAGCAGTCTTCTGAAAGTAGGTCTTAATTGCAATTGCGAAATTAAAAAAGATGTGATCAAGGACGTAGAGACATGCGGCGACGTATCCGTTGTCGAAAATCGCATAGGAGATAAAGATCACAATCAGTGAGCCGTATTCCAGGGAAAGCATGCGTCTCTCTCCGAACCTGTTGATCGCTTTTCCTATATAGGGTGTTATAAAATAATTGATAATGTTGTTTATAACAAAGAGAACCGTTATTGCCTGAACAGAAAAGCCGTATCTCTGTACAAGTAGAAATACGGCAAAGACCACGAATATCTGCCGCCTTGCACCGTTTAGAAAATTCAGCATATAGAAAAGAAAATACTCCTTCTTTATAATCATCTTGGTGTTCTGGGCGGGCAGTTCCTTGTCAGCCGGATCAATTTTCATCGCATAGACTGCGGCGCATATGACCACTCCGCCTACAATTGCAAAAAGGGAAGTAAGGCTGAGGAAATAGGACAGCCCCCAGATTGATACACCTACGAAAACATTTGTCAGGGCGCTGAGGCTCTTCAGCCTTGCAAAGACCACTGCAGACTGAAGCCCTGTAAAATACTGCAGAGTGAGGGACTGGTTTGTTGTCTCGAAGTAGTGGAATCCTACAGACATTATGAATGTGGTGAGCATGAGACCCTCAAAAGAGGGCATGAATCCTGTTGCAAGAACACCGGCCCCGAGAATAAGCACAGAGATGGCTGAAAGCCTGTGCTCCTTAACTACGAGCAGTATATATACAACGAGCAGAGAGAGAAATCCGGGAATCTCACGGACTGACTGAATTATGCCCATCTGAAAGCCGTTAATGCCTGCAGCATCAACGGCAAAGTTGTTGAAAAGAGTTCTCCATCCCTGGAGGCCCACAATTGATGTAATTGTGAGAAGAAGCAGATAGCGGTACATGGGATTTTTCTTTATATCATTAAGCATGGGGTCCCCGTTTCAGTATTTACTAAAACAATTCAGCAGTCGGGAGGGTTTCCTGTCAATTCATTAAATGAGATTGCTTCTATACTTCAACGTTCCTCAGGAGATGCGGATAAATTCCATGATATTCCGGTATTTGCAGAAGTTCCGGGAACGTAACGTTCTTATCCTGGCATCAACCTGTTCCCGGGGGCAGGTCAAACTGCATACATCAGAGTTTATGAGTTCAGCTGGAAGGTAAATCGATAATAATGAACAGGGAGAGAATGTGTACCTGGAGCAGGGAGGGCGTCTCCGCTGCTCCGGGAAATGCAGGGCTATAATCTGCCCTGATTAAAAAGAGAGTCATTAATACGAGGGTTATTATACTCTATGGCTTTGATTTTTATTTCAGTAT
>CAYYKZ010000425.1:0-2534 GCA_964468455.1 uncultured Leptospirales bacterium
CCCTCTTCAAATCTGTTTATCACCTCTCCGGGTTTGTTATCCCACTGTACCACATCAAGCAAAGCCATTATATTACCTCCAGTATAACATTTTTTCTCTCATTAAATGCACTTTCAAAGTCAGCCAGCATCCCACTCGCTGATTTAAGACCCTCGGAAACAGAAACGCAATCTGAAGAAGCAATTTTCTTTACAGATTCAACAAGTTCTTCAGCAGAGGATAGAAGCCTCCAGTCATATTCCAGAAGACGGTTCTGGTCATCTTCTGTAATTTTTGCTTTTGAAAAAACACCCGAAGTGCCGTACTCTGCATAACGTACCTTCTTTACAAGGCCTTCAACAGCAGCAGTAAGAGACTCTATCTCTTTTATAAGCTGATAATCTTCTTTTTTAAGTGCAGCAGAAGAAACAGCAGACAGGTGTTTCTTTACAGACAGAAGCATATCCGCTATATATGACCTGACCATTAAATCAGCGTCATAGTTTTCAGATTTAACAAGATATCCTTTAAAAAAAGGAATTTCATGTGCAATTTTGTCAATAAAGTCCCTTTTTTCAACAATACGGTTTTTGAGATTATTAAGATCAGGCTTCATATTTTTACCTTTCCAGAAATTTATTAGGTACTGCTTATTACTTCATTACTGTTCACCTGAACCAATATTCATTGCTTCATGTATAAGCATCAGTAAACCCATGTAATTATCACGTTTTATAAGATAATCTTTAAGAAGAGGATTTTCAATTATTTTTTGAGTAAGCGCCCTGAATTGCTCCTGTTCAAAACCTTCAATAGGGATACCATTCTGCTGCTTTAACTGTATCTTCTCAGCAGCACTATTATACTCCTGAAGAAGAATCCCGGAGGATTCATCCCTGTCGATTCTTTCCTGTATATTACTGAATTCTAAAAATGCTTCAGTTGACTTTAACATTATACCAAGTTCATTGGCTTTATCAAGAATTTCTTTCATATTTTCCTCATTTATATATTAATTGTAATAGATTTGGTCAAACCGCACTATAAACATATCATCAGATGCAGTTATTCATATAGATGAATTTTAAACAATTATATCTATATTACCCCGTTTTCTGTATCCGGGGATCAGAGTATTTTATTAAAACTGAAAGTTACAGAATAAATACTTATTATTCATGTTTTAAAACTCTTTGCTGATAATAAAAAATTATCATTATCTATCATATAATAAACTCTTTTTGTTTGACAACAAAAATACCGGATATTACTGTTATAAAAATCAGAACCAGCTGAAATGTCAAAAATTAAAAATTACCGGAGCAGGAAATGTCGGAAATAAAAGAAATAGTAGAAGATGAGAATAAAATAGATACAGTAATAGCAGAAGATATAGAATTCAGGGGCACTTTAAAATTTAAATCCTCCCTGAAAATAAAAGGAAAGTTTGAAGGCAAAATATTTTCTGACGGCCAGCTCATAATCGGAAGAGAATCCAATACAAGCGCTGAAATTAATGCTTCAGTTGTTTCCGTTAGCGGCAACGTTAATGGTAAAATTAAGGCCAGCAAAAGAATTGAATTTTTTAAAAAAAGCAGAATCAATGCTGATCTTATTTCACCGGAAATTGTAATGGAAAGCGGTTCCATTTTTAACGGTACATGTATAATGGATGCGGAAACCTTACAATGAAATTCCGGTTAATAATAACTTTCCTGATGCTCTCTGTTTCTCTGTATGCATCTGACATAAATAAAGATGCCCCGGTAAACAGAAACTTTTCTTTCGGGTTTACAGGTACAGCCGGCCTTAGTGAACTGTTTTCAAGGGATAGCGATGTTGAAACTGACAACCCGGGATTAACAGCAGGCGGGGGCCTGGTTTTTGAAAAGATGTTTACCAATAATCTGGGATTACACAGCGGAATTATTTACAGATATATTGAAAACGATATTACAGCTGGAGATACCTTAAATCCCTTTGAGGCCTCCTGGTCCTTCCATACTCTTACTATACCATTTCTGATGATTATTTCAGCAAACATGGAAAATTACTCATTTAATCTGCTTGCAGGATTCAGCTATATCAATATTTTCGATTCAACCATAAAAAATCAGTCGTCTCTTGTATACGACATGGACTCCCAGAAGGCCCTTTCTGTAATTAATCCTCACCAGGCAGCTATTACTGCAGGAATTAATATGAAATTACAACTTACTAAATTTTCTGATGCTTTTATCGGGATAATTGGTGATTTCCATCCGACCAGTCTGTTCAGGTCAGATCATAAGGATAATGAAGATCTTCACATTTATGGCGGACGCATTATGACAGGAATTATGTTCAGGACAGATATTTTCCCCATTCCTGAAAAAATATTCTGAGATTCGGAACTACTCTGTTAAAAATTATACAATTTGAATATGAGGCTCATTCCGGATTTTCCGGATAGAAATTTCCTGTTCAATTTACCGCACAAAACTGAAAGACTGACAAAATTATTCCTTTTTAACAGCAATTATAGTTACATCATCGCCAAGACCCTGCCTGCCCGC
>CAYYKZ010000426.1:0-2234 GCA_964468455.1 uncultured Leptospirales bacterium
TATTTTATTCCGGAGATTGAAAATGAGAAAGTTTAAAATAGTAGTTAATGGAAAATCATACGAGGTTGAGGTGGAGGAACTTAACGGCACTACTGCGCCTTCCGCAGCAAGGGAAGCTGCCCCGGCACCTCAAGGTAATCCGGTTTCTTCAGGCGGGGAAAGTGTCACAGCCCCTCTTCCTGGAACAGTATGGAAAATCAAGAAATCCGCGGGTGATTCAGTTAAAGCCGGAGATGTGCTTTTAATTCTTGAAGCTATGAAAATGGAAAATGAAATACAGTCACCGGTTGACGGGGTGGTTACTGAGGTAAGAGTAAAAGAGGGAGCCGCAGTTGATACCGGTCAGTTGCTGGTAGTAATTTCTTAAAACCGTTTTTATAAGGAGACAATTATATGTTACATGCAGTAATGAATTTTATCCAGGGCACAGGCTTTTACGGCATGACTTTTCAGCATGTTATTATGATCGCTGTTGCCTTTGTTCTTATATATCTGGCAATTGTAAAAAAGTTTGAGCCTCTTCTTCTCCTTCCAATAGGGTTTGGAGTGTTTCTTACTAATCTTCCATTTGCAGGTTTAATGACACCTCCGGTGCTTCATATCGGCGAGAAGTATGTTGAAACTATTCAGCCGGGAGGGCTTCTTTACTATCTGTTTCAGGGTGATCATCTGGGGATTTTCCCGCCCCTGATTTTTCTGGGTATAGGAGCTATGACAGACTTCGGGCCGCTTATAGCTAATCCCAGGTCTCTTCTTCTTGGAGCTGCTGCGCAGTTTGGAATATTTATTACTTTTGGAGGAGCAATCTATTCGGGGCTTTTCAGTGCTCAGGAGGCTGCTTCAATAGCAATTATCGGAGGAGCGGACGGGCCTACGGCAATTTTTCTTTCTTCAAAACTGGCCCCTCATCTGCTGGGCCCTATAGCTGTAGCAGCTTATTCATACATGGCTTTGGTTCCTATTATCCAGCCGCCAATTATGAAAGCGCTTACATCAAAAAAAGAAAGGGTAATAAAAATGGAGCAGCTGCGAACTGTTTCCCAGAAAGAAAAGATTCTTTTCCCTATTATGGTTACCCTGGTTGTGTGTCTTATTGTTCCGGCTGCTTCTCCTCTAATGGGTATGCTTATGCTTGGTAATCTGTTTAAGGAATCAGGTGTTGTAGCAAGACTTGAAGATACTGCCAAGAATGCTCTGATTAATATTGTAACAATTTTTCTTGGTGTTACAGTAGGTGCTACAGCTACAGCTGAAAATTTTCTGAAAGTGGAAACTCTTGTTATTATGGCCCTTGGTGTGGTGGCCTTTGCTGTGGGGACTGCTTCAGGAGTTCTTCTTGCTAAATTAATGAATCTTTTTCTTTCAAAACCAATAAATCCGCTTATCGGTTCAGCGGGAGTTTCCGCTGTTCCAATGGCAGCAAGGGTTTCCCAGGTTGTAGGGCAGAAGGATAATCCTTCAAACTTTCTGCTTATGCATGCAATGGGCCCTAATGTGGCTGGTGTTATAGGTTCAGCAGTTGCGGCCGGTGTTATGCTGTCACTTTTCGGCGGTTAGCATGTGAACCTTAAAATAGTATAATTTCCCTTGCATTATTGTGCCGGGGTTAGTATAATTTATCTTATGAAATTGTTTATAAATTCTCCGGTGATTATTCATCCGGAGAATTTTTTTAAGGAGGGGATATGAGTATTGCTGCAGTTATTCAGATGGTAAGTACTTATAATATAGATTCCAACCTTTCTGCGGCAGAAGACCTTCTTAAAGAGGCTGCTGCAGAAAAAGCCTCACTTGCTGTACTTCCTGAAAATTTTGCTGTATTCAGCGCAAAACAGATGATTGAGAAGGGGGCTGCGGAATCTGAAGCAACCGGGCGAATCAGGTCATTTATTGCGGATATTGCAGCTGAACTGAATATATGGATAGTGGCCGGCACAGTACCATCTGCGGCAAGGCCTGATGGTACTTTAATTAATGGTAAAATCAGGTCTGTCTGCAGAGTTTATAATAATACGGGAAATGAAATGGCCCGTTATGACAAAATACATCTCTTTGATGCTGATATTGGCGATACTCATGGAGCATACAGGGAATCGGACGAAATAGAGCATGGAGAAAATGCTGTAACCATTGAAACTCCGCTTGGGCTTATGGGACTTGCAGTATGTTACGATTTGAGGTTTCCTGAACTTTTTTCAATTATCCGCAGCAAAGGTGCTACAGTAATTTCAATC
>CAYYKZ010000426.1:2281-2532 GCA_964468455.1 uncultured Leptospirales bacterium
GGGCGAGGGCTATTGAAACCCAGTCATGGGTTCTTGCCGCTAACCAGGGGGGGAGACACTCGGAAAGAAAAGAAACCTCCGGTGATTCAATGATTGTTGATCCATGGGGTAGAATTGTTTCACGTATAAAAAGCGGAGAAGGTGTTATTACTGCGGAAATTGATTTGGATGAAACTGAAAAGATAAGGCATGCCATGCCTTTATTGCAGCATAAAAGAAAAATTTTTTAAGGAGATACACTACAGACATTC
>CAYYKZ010000427.1:0-2530 GCA_964468455.1 uncultured Leptospirales bacterium
GAAAACGATGCTACTGTGGCATGCGCCGGGGCCTGGTGGCAGGGTAATGGAACAAAGTATAAGAACTGGCTCATGGTGACACTCGGCACTGGAATTGGAGGCGGAGTAGTTATAGAAAACAGAATATATACCGGACAAAGCGGCAGTTCCATGGAAATAGGCCATATGACAATTGAAGCTGACGGAAGGAAGTGTTCCTGCGGGAATCAGGGATGCCTTGAACAATATGCATCAGCAACAGCACTGGTAAGATACACAAAAGAAAACATAGAAAAATTTCCTGATTCTTCAATTAATACAAAAATGAAAAGTGAGCCCTTAACAGCAAAAATGATTTACGAGGAAGCATTAAAAAAAGACCCCCTTGCAGTAAATGCAATGAAAGATATAGCCGGTTATCTTGGTATTGGAATAGCAAATCTTATAAATATATTCAATCCTGAAGCAATTTTTTTCGGCGGAGGTCTTTCCCAGGCGGAAAAAATAATCATTCCTGTTATACAGAAAGTAGTAAAGAAAAGAGCCCTCACCGGACTCAAGGAAAACGTAAAATATCTGACTCTGAAAGATCAGTCAAAAATTGCAGCAATAGGTGCAGCAAAACTTGCAATAGACCGGTTTAATGGTGATAAATAAAAAAATTCTGATTAAAATATAAACCGGAAACACCCCCACTGGAAAATATGTTTTAAAATATCTGATTTTACTCCTTTAAAACATTTTCCTTGACTTTTTAAACATGTAAAATCTATTGAAATATTGCAGAATATTGAAATAGATTATTCATGCACCCTTTTATTTATTCATAATAGATATACTGCAATCCATCAGACAATGTATAAAAAATTCATTTAATTATACAAAATAAATAAAAGGGGATTACCGGGATTAATATCCGCAGGCAATCCGGATAAAGAAAAACTTACTTCAGGATTAAATTATTATGGTAGAAAAAATCAGAAGCATAAAGGAAAAGGCTCTTGATCTTATTAAGTCAGCATCCGGCAGTGATGAACTTGAAGAAATCCGGGTAAAGGTTCTCGGCCGCAAAGGAGACCTTACGCAGATTCTCCGTACACTTGGAGAATTATCTCCGGAAGAGAGAAGCGCAGTCGGAAAGGAGTCAAATGAAGTAAAAAAAGTAATTGAAGATGCACTTACTGCACGAAAGCTTGAACTTTCAGCTTCAAACTACAGCGATATTGCTCTTAAGGAATGGATTGATGTAACACTTGATCCTGTTCACACTATACGGGTAAATGAAAGAGGCTATCTTCACCCTATTTCACAGATACAGTATGAAATTGAAGATATATTTACATCAATGGGATTTCAGGTACTTGACGGGCCTGAACCTGAAACCGACTATTACAATTTTGAAGCTCTCAATATCCCTCCACACCATCCGGCAAGAGATATGCAGGATACTTTCTGGACCGAAGACGGCAATCTTTTAAGGACACACACCTCGGCTATCCAGGTAAGGGGTATGGAAAAAATGGAACCGCCATTTAAGGTAATAGGTCCGGGCCGTGTATTCAGATACGAATCAACCGACGCCTCACATGAAAACACCTTTTATCAGGTGGAAGGGATGATGGTTGACCGAGATATATCCGTTTCAAATCTTATATATGTAATGAAAAAACTTCTAAGTGAAATATTCCAAAGAGATGTCCATGTCAGATTAAGACCCGGTTATTTCCCTTTTGTTGAACCCGGTTTTGAACTTGATATTAACTGTCTCATCTGCGGCGGATCAGGATGCAGTGTATGCAAGCAATCAGGATGGGTTGAACTCCTCCCCTGCGGACTTGTTCACCCTAATGTCCTGAAACATGGAGGAATTGATCCTGAAAAATGGTCCGGTTTCGCCTTTGGTCTTGGACTTAACAGGCTCATTATGATGAAGTACGGCATTAATGACATACGTCATTTCCTGAGCGGCGACATCCGGTTTGTAAAACAATTCTAAGGGGAGAAACTATAATGTGGATATCATTAAAAATAATAAACAAAATGGTGGATATAAGCGATATTGCCCCTGAAGAGGTGGCAGACCGGTTAACCATGGCTACAGCAGAAATTGAAGGTATCGAATACCTGAATGACAACTTCAAAACAATATATGCTGCAAAACTGACAAAGGTAGAAAAACATCCTGACGCGGACAAGCTTACTCTTTGCGAAGCTGATACAGGTTCTGAAAAACTGCAGGTTGTATGCGGTGCACAAAACCACAAAGAAGGCGACATGGTGGCACTGGCAGCAGTGGGCACAAAAATTACAGAAGACTTTGTAATAAAGAAATCAAAAATACGGGGAGTTGAATCCAACGGCATGCTCTGTTCTGAGAAAGAGCTTGGTATTTCCGAAGATCATTCAGGAATAATAATTCTGCCGCCTGACACTAAACCCGGCACAACACTGGCTCAGATTTATCCGGACCTTATTGATATACGCCTTGAGATTGACAACAAATCAATTACTCACAGGCCCGACCTGTGGGGCCATGAAGGTTTTGCACGGG
>CAYYKZ010000428.1:0-2510 GCA_964468455.1 uncultured Leptospirales bacterium
CAGCATTTCCGATCTGTGAATTATAGGAATTTTTCTTTTTCGTGCCTCGATTATTTCAGGGTTAGTAAGATCTATAGCACTTGAAGTGACAACAACATGATAGTCCTGAATATTTGAAGGGAAATGGCCCAGGTACACAGTAACCCCAAGTGATTCCAGTCTTTTTGTCTGTTCTGAAGCTTTAAGGTCCGAACCGGAAACCTCGTACCCCAGGTTAACAAGTATCTCGGCAATACCGCTCATGCCGATTCCGCCGATACCGATAAAATGCATTTTCTTTGAATTTCTAAACAACTTACTGACCCCTGCTTTTTAAAATTTCCTTAATTTTTGAAACAATTATATCAGCTGAATCAGGCATAGAAGCCTCTAGTGCCTTCTCCGACATCTGCTTAAGTTTTTTAGAAGAATTAAGCAGATCAAATAGAGCGGGAGCAACCTTCTCAGGAACAGCATCTTCATTCATAATTTTAAGAGCAGCTCCCGATTCAACAAAAGAATCGGCATTTTTATTCTGATGATCCATTGCCGCAAAGGGGTATGGAATAAGGATTGACGGAACGCCTGCAGCTGCAAGTTCCATCATGACTCCGGCTCCGGAACGTGATATTGCCACATCACAGGCATTGTATGCCTTACCAACACGTTTTATATAAGGAGACAGATAAATTGAACCTGCCTCAATTTCAGTCTGAATTCTTTCCCTGTATACATCATAGGAATAATCACCTGTACTCCATATTATTCCTATATTTTTAAAATCACCGGGATAGAGTTTTTTTAATCCGAATACCAGTTCATTTAATTTAAGCGCACCCTGGCTTCCCCCTATTACAAGGATAATCTTTTCGCAGTGGCCAAGATTAAAAGCTTTTTTCGCTTCACTCTTTGACACGTTCATAAGCACATTATTTCTGATGGGATTGCCGCAGTGTATAAACTTGCCCTCTTCCTTCAGATATTCTGCAGATTCTTTGAATGTGCTGAAAACAGCATCACAATATTTTTCAAAGAAAATCGTTACCCTTCCAGGTACTGTATTCTGTTCACAGAGAAACATGGGCACCTTAAGCAGCTTTGCCGCTATTAAAGCCGGAGCAGAGGCATAACCGCCCATCCCTATCACTCCGGAAATATTCTGTTTCCTGATTATCCGCGCAGCCTTTATAATAGAACCAATAAACTTCAAAATAAAGAAAGGAAGCTTAAAAGGATTTTTTGTTATCCCTGGAGCGCTATAGGTAAAAAGAGTATTGCTGTCTATATCTCCCAGAGAAGCAAAACGAAGATCCTTTATACCTGTAAGATAAAATGGCCTTAACACATCCTCTTCTCTGAATTTTTCATAGAGGGCTATACCGGGATTTATATGCCCGCCTGTGCCTCCGCCGACTATAAGTATATTTTTACTCATTATTCCAGACCTCTTCAAATTGTACTTCCCTGAAAGCAGCTTCACGATATCTTGAAATATTCAGAAGAATACCTGAAGCTATCATACAGGTAAGCAGTGATGAACCGCCGTAACTTATAAAAGGGAGAGGGATCCCTGTAGTTGGGAGAGATCCTGTTACAACCCCTATATTAATAAAAGCCTGGACAACAATAAGAAGACTCAGGCCCAGTGCAAGCAGTTTACCAAAATCATCAGGGGCGCCAACTGCTATACGCACTCCCCTGTAAAAAAAGAAACAGAAAAGCAGCGCAATAAATATTGTACCTATCAATCCCGCCTCCTCAGCAATAACAGCATATACAAAATCTGTATGAGGTTCAGGAAGGCGCGCCAGTTTCTGAGTGCCGAACCCGAGTCCCACGCCCAGAAGCCCCCCCTTTTTAAAGGCTGTAAAAGACTGTATTATATGATAACCAATGCCGTACCTGTCCTGCCATGGATCAATAAAAGCAATAATCCTTTCCTTTCTGTATGACACCTGATAAATAAGCAGATAAAACATCGGTATACTTACTATAAACAGAAATACTATGTAAAACAAAGGGAATCCGGAAACAAAAAGAATAAACACTGAAACTATCAGAAGATCCATTGCTGTTCCAAAATCGGGCTGAAGCATTACCAGAATAAACATTAATGCAATGATTACCATTGGAATAAGAAGCTGAACCAGATGGTTCTCCTTTGTTTCAGATGAAAACACCTTAACAAGATATATTACAACACATATCTTAACAAATTCTGAAGGCTGGATACTTAACGAAGAAAACCCCAGCCATCTGGATGACCCTTTTACACTATGCCCGATACCTGGAATAAGAACAAGCACAAGGAGGATAATTGAACCTAAAAGCATTATCTTTGTATGCTTTATATAGTGTCTGTAATCTATTGCCTGAAAAAGAAGAAGTGCGGCAAAACCTGCAACAAACCATAACATCTGCTTTTTCAGAAAATAAAATGAATCCCCGAAAGTTTTATAGGCATAAACAGCACTTGCACTGTAGCACATGGCAACACCAATGCCTGCAAGGACAAAAACAGTAACAAAAAG
>CAYYKZ010000429.1:0-2509 GCA_964468455.1 uncultured Leptospirales bacterium
TCGTCAAGAATGATAAAGGAATTATTCAGTGTCCGGCCCCGCATGTAGGCAAGGGTGCAAGAAATTCCCCCTTTGACCTGTTTGCCAGTTCCGCCTCCCGCCTGGCTTCCTCTATTGTTTTCATAGCATTATGCCTTTCAGTTACATTCCTGAGAATCACCAGAACCTCATCATCCTCAATTGCAACAAATCTTGCCTCATAATACTGCTCTTTTCCTCCGCTTATAACCGGATATTCAAATATCTGGATTTCCCTGGTTTTTATTGCATCTGAAATATACTTAACTGTACTTACAGCCACATCCTGGGGGAAAACCTCATCAATTTTAGATCCAAGCATTTTATCCAGATAAAGTCCTTCATCATTTACCCTGAACATAATATCAGGCACTGCCTCAATAAGAGCCCTGTTCCGCGCTTCACTCTCCCTTAAAGCTTTTTCTGCCAGCTTGCTTTCAGTAATATCACCGATTAAAATAACAAAACCAATATCCTCATCAAAGTTACCCTTCATTAAGGAAACCTGCACATCCACATAAACAGGATCATCATAGGGAAGCCGGTAATCACTTACTTTGCTGTAACCCTCCCTGCTGGCCTGTATAAAAAGTTTCCCCATAACCTCCATATTATCGCTGACAACTATCTCTCTTATATTTTTCCCCAGAAGCCTCTTTTTATCATTCTGCCTGTGAATTTTAAGGTAAGCCTGATTAATCTGCAGTATATACCCCTCCATATCTGTTACAATAATACCTTCAGGTAAAGTTTCAAAAAGTACCCTGAACTTTTCCTCAGACTGTTTTAATTCAAATTCTATCTGTTTTAAATATGTTATATCCTCAAGTATCCCTATATAATGACTTATTACACCCTCATTATCAAAATATGGAGAAATTGATGCAAGCACCCAATAGAGTTCCCCGTTATTCTTACGGTTCCGGAATTCCCCTTTCCAGTCAAGACCATGGATAAGGTCTTCCCACATATGTGCATAAAATTCTTTCGGCTGCTGATGAGAGTTAAGAATGGAAATATTCTGTCCCTTTACCTCATCAGAGCTGTAACCGGTTAAAAGAAAAAATTTTCTGTTGCCGAATTCAATAGTTCCGCTCCGGTCAGTAATAACCACTGCCGAGGGACTCTGGTTAACAACCAGCTTAAGCCTGTTAAAATCATCCTGAATTCCCGGCAGATTATCGTCTCGGGTATTTTCCTGGGTCATAAATATACCACTCATAATTTAAACTTATTTTTAATTAAAAAAATCGTCACTAATCAGCTGAAATTCGACTATCAGGGTGAATTAACGGGTTTTAGGGGTGAAACCCCTAAACAGCCCCGCAGGGTCCCTGCAGCACACAGGTGTATTTTTTACCCGAAAAACAATATACACCCGAATATCAATCAAGTTTTAAATATTTAATTACTTGAAGAAATATGGGCATCATTTAACTATTTATCAAGAACTTTTGTTATGGAAGAGGGGAAAATGGATAACCAGGGAACACTTTACATTATAGCATCAAGTATCGGCAACCCGGAAGACATGACCCTCAGGTCATTAAGAATATTGAAAAAGGAAATAGATATTGTTTACTGTGAAGACACGCGGCAGACAATGAGACTTTTAAGCTACCACAGCATCAGCAAACCGCTGAAGTCTTTACATGCTCATTCCGGAGACACAAGGATTCAGCAGCTTATAAATGAAATTAAAGGCGGTAAAAACGCAGGATATATGACAGATTCAGGAACCCCCGGCATGTCCGATCCGGGAAGCAAGGTTGCTTCAATGGCAAGAGATGCGGGGATAGATGTAATCCCTCTACCGGGAGCTTCTGCTGTTACCGCGCTTGTTTCTGTTTCAGGATTCCCTGATAAAAATATTATATTTTCCGGTTTTTTAAGCAAAAAACCGGGCAAACGGATAAATGAACTTACAAGACTCCGTGAATTTGAAGGAATTATCGTGGTTTATGAATCTCCCCATAGGATAAAAAAAACACTTACCGATATTGGTGAGGTTTTCCCTGACAGGGAAATATTTATAGGAAGAGAAATGACTAAAACATTTGAAGAATATATATATTTAAAGCCGGGAGAAATTGAAGATATGCTCCCCGGCCTTACTGACAAAGGGGAATTTGCCATTGCCATACTTAATAAAGCGGTAAAGAACAGAACCTAAGCCCATGAAGAAGCACCAAAAAACTTTCATAGCAGGGAGGAGGGCTCCTTTGTTAAGCAGCTTTGTCTCGAAGGAACAAAAAACTTTCATAGCAGGGGCTTTTTAGTTATATTTATTATTCCTACAATTTTAATTATTGACATGAAAGGTATTTTTTCTGAATAAAAGGATTAATAATTTATTCCATAATTATTTTTATTAAATGAAAAGCTTCAATATTCCTCCTGCTTCAACAGCAGCGGGATTGGACAAATCATTATTACACCAATAAGTATTTTTAAGGAATAATTTATAAGCAATTATACAATACTTTTTGAC